>NZ_BBUX01000037.1:0-55006 GCF_000974725.1 Methylobacterium sp. ME121 | reverse complement strand
GGGGGAGGCCCATGTCGGGGGCATGCCGAGTCCGGATCCAGCCCGCCCGGCGCGCGAATCGACGGCCACGATTCGGTCCCAGGGCCGGCAAGATCCGGATGGCCCATCCTCGGCCTGATCAATTATGACTGAGTACTGGTCGGACGGTAATTACCGTGCACTTGAGATGCGCCTCCCTCTCGGAGGGCGGGCCGCAGTCGCGGTTTCGGTAAAGCCGTGAGAGCTTCAGACGAGGTGTGGTCGCGAGGGCTGGCCGACTAGTTTTCGTGTGTGGTCAATAGCAAGGAGTTTGAGGTTAGCGTATCAAGTCGCCAAGCTCTTCGATGTCAGACCTACATCCAACGATCGGCCGTCTCGAAGATTTTGGAAGAGTCATAGTCCCCGCTAAGATGTCTCCCGCTACGCCGAGGATTTGGCTAGCTCGATGTAGCCAAACGCGTTCAGGTGTGAGCAGAATACACCGATCATCGTTCGCTAATATTACATGCTCTGGGCGTCTAGATATTAATCTTGATCTGATTGCGAAAGCCCAAGCTCGCGGCGGCGTGACTGTGAGCAGCAGCGCAAATGGATTATCTTCGTTGTAATTGAAAATATGAACTGATTTGATGACATTGTAGGGTATAAATTTTCTTGCATCCTTGGTTAGTGGTGCAAAATTCCAGATCGGGTCATCGGATAAGTTGCAAGCAACAGGTTCAATTTGAATTTTTAATTTAGGGTCGTAAGTCGCCCCATTCTGAAAAGGAAACCGGTTAGGTTTAATTGATCGCCAGATTCGAGTCATTCTGATTTATCCCAAAATATAAATCTTTCAGACCGCCTCAGAAAGATAGTTTCATCATGGCTTTTGCTTTGCGTAAGCGAGATTTTTGGCAGGGACCAGCCTAAAGCGGTGAGTGACTAGCACGCGCTCATACATAGAATGGGGTTAAGACGCCATATGACTCCAGAGCTGAAGCGACGGCTACTGGTCGAATCGTGCAACGCACGTTCACAGACGTATCGGAACGTTAAGTCGAGTTGCTGTGCGGCAACACCTCTGCAAGCGTTCAACGCTCAAGAAGCTTAGTGCCGCGTCCCGGTTTTCTCGCTAAGCATTATGGCAAAGGTCACAACTAGAGCCATGCCCGCTCACGTGGCGACGGCCAAGTTAATTTCGTGCCCGGCGGCAGCGATGCAGATGCTGCACTCATCGACCGTGAACCGAGTGAAGGCCTGCCGGATGGTGTACCACAGCTCGGGGATAGTCCGGGCCACCGCAGTTCGGAGCAGGCCCTTCAACTTAGCGAAGATCTGCTTGATCGAATTGAAGTCCGGCTGTTGGGCGGGAGGTAGAGCAGCCTCGCCCTCACGGCCTCTATGGCCTTCCGCGGAAGACTCACGGGGTTAGCCAGGAACAGCTTCTCTGTTGCGCAGGTCGTTCACGGTGGGTGCCTCTCCACACGCGAACCCGTCCCCATGATGCAGCTTGTCATCCCGGGACGGGATGGCGCCGCAGGAAACCGAGCAGGATCGCGTTGAACCGCGCGGGCTGTCGGAATGCAGTCAGTACGCCCGACGCGATCATCGTCTGCTTACTGGATCTCGCTTGGGCCAACTGAATGGCTGTGATAGGCGCGAAGCCGAACGGCCGATTTTGCAATCATTGTCGACTCGGCATGACGTCGTCGGGCCGAAAGCGGAATGGCTGCTGTTAGGCTCAGATTGCGGGCAAGCGGACGTTCAGCGCGGCTAATTTAATGGGCTCAGAGTGCCGTCCTCAGGACCATCCACATCATACCACTGAAGGTCTGCATCAAGTTGCGAATCGGGCGTGACGCTGCTGATGCTGGCGCAAGCTGACGCCCAGTTTTTGCACCCCGGCGCAATGATGTGCTCTGAGGCGCAAAGTTCTGCTTAGATATATCTCAAGTTAGCCAAGTGGCAACAAATTAAACCTGAAGATATTTCGATTGATCGTCTTCCCTTTTTTGCAACCCGGCTCCCGGACCTGATCATCAAGGACTACGCCGTGCTGGCAGGCCGGTGGCCCGTCGTTTCCGAGGCAAAACCGGCTACCTGCGCGCACGCGCCTTCGGCGCAAGCCTAGGCATCGCTAGGACCCGCAGGCATCGAATGTTTCGAGACTGGCAAGCACCACTCATCGCGCCGCCGCCATCTCGGCAGCCTCGGCCTCACCTCTGCGGCCACCGACAAAAATACAGGTTGCGGCGCCCGGCGGCCTCGCACGAGTCGATATCACGTCGGCACTCCGTTCCGGTCCAAGACCCGCTTCACGGTCGAGCGCGCCGCCTCGATGGCCACTGTGGCGGCGCCGAGCGTCCGCGGTTCGGTCGGCCTATTCAGGGCATGGCGGGCAATGCTCCCGGCGAGGTCGTCCACCTCGCCCGCCATCGCCTCCAGGCGCGCACGGTCGGTCTCGCGGCGCGCCTCCGAACGAAGCTCCAGCAGCCTCCCTATGGCCACCTCGATCCGCTCCCGGCGGATGCGTCCGAGGCGCTGCCGCAGCCACGCGGCGGTCGAACCCAGTCCACCACCGAGGATGGCGACGAGGTAGATCCAGCTCTCGTAGCGCTCGATGAAGGTCTCCTGCTCGCGCTCGTAGTAGTCGATGGCACCCGGATGGCTGGGCAGGCGAGCGCTGGTTGCGTCGGCGGTGTCCTCGTAATCGGGGTGGGTGACGTCCTCGGCCGCCGGCACGGTCTCTGCGAGCGCCGTGCGCATCTCGAACAGGTGCTGGGTCACTTCCGCGGCCACGCTGCGCGACAGGCCGGAACGGGCCATCAGCCGGTAGGACGAGCCCACGGTCGCGACGTCCTCGCCGGGGAGGCGCGGGTTGCCGCCGTACAGGGCCGCAGGGACCGTGACCGCTTGCAGGCGCGGCCACCGGGCCAAAAGGGCGGCGGTGTCGGGAAACCCGATCAGCGCGACCTCGCCGGCTTCACTTGCCTCCCCCACGAGGCCGACGATCCGTCTCGCGGACGGGAGGGTGGGCGTCGTCACCAGCGCCATGGCGTCGATCCGACCGTCGCGGAAGGCGGCCGCGACGTCGGACTTCTCCACGGGAACCAACGCGACGGACTTTCCGCCCACGACACCGGTCGGAGGATTGGTCAGGAGTTCAAGCCCATCGTGGGCGAGGAGATCCCGCAGCAGCGTGCGATCCGCCGTCCGCGCGGCCAGCATGCCCAGCCGCTTCCCCGCGAGGTCCGGGATGGCCTTGATGCCGGACGCTCCGGGAGCCACGACGAAGGCCGCGAGCTCGCGCAGGATGGCGAGCGTGAGGCCGTTCCCCGGCAGCGCGACGTCGGGCCTGACCACCGCGAGGTCGGCCTTGCCGCCCCGCAGTGCCTCGGCGCTTTCCTGCACGCCGCCGAACGCGACGACCTTCAGGCGGACGGCGAGCTTTCGACGGGCGAGTTCGTCGGCGTAGGCCTGCAAGAGGGCTGGCTCGGTTCCGCCGCTCGGGGCGACCGCGATGGTCAGAATCGTGGCCCGGGTCAAGTAGAAGCCAGTGGCGACGAGAAGGATGAGCAAGAGCGCCAAGCCGAGGGGCAGCCATGCCCCGCGACCATCCGGAAACGCTAACTTGCGCACGACTGCCCCCCAACCTCGCCGGGTCGACCGGCAGTAGCGCCCAGTTGGGCGGCGGGCCTCCCGATTTCGAGGGGACGGAAAGTCGGCACCAGAAATCCTAACGACACACTTACGGAATCGACGTCGCTTCCCGCTCGAACCCTAACGCATTCGGGCCCAGCTTAGGGTCGCGGTTCAACGAGGACCGCGCGAACCCCAGACACACGATGTCTCCCACCATCCACGTTGCCGCCATCCATGCCGAGGCCCCCGCCTCGGACGCGGCCCGGTTCATCGTAGGCCAGGACCCGGAAGGGCACTGGGTCGCCATCGAGACCCACGGGCGGGCCGGCGGCATCTTCCGCAGCCGGAAGGCCGCCGTCGACTACGCCGAGGACGAGACCGACCACCGGCCTGACGCGGTGTTCCTGTCCGGGGAACGCGTCGAGTTCCGCATCTGAGAACGTGCCCGGCCCACTGGAGCGGCCGGGCCGCGCTTCCCATATCACTCCCGTAACAGATCCCAGGGGTCACCCGTGTCCACCCGTTCCGTCCGAGCCCGCCACTTCCGGCACCTGGGTTCCGGGCGCCGCAGCGCAGACGCCGTCCGGACATCGGACCTCGTCCTCGCGGTCGCGGGTGTCGCCACGCTCGGCGGCTTCTGCCTCCTGCTCGCCGCCGACGTCCTTGGCGACCTAGTGGGCATCTGACGCCCTTCGAACGGCGGGCGATGCGGTCGGCAGGTCCTTAACGGGATACTGATACAGCGACCCCGTCCGCCTTCTCGAACCCTTATGCGAGAGCGTGCAGGCTCCGGGACCTTCCGTGTTCCCAGAACTTGCCATGCTCGCCCTCCGCACCGCCAGCATCGACCCAGACGCGCAGGGGCGGCGGCTCGCGCAAGCGCGCATCGCAGGCAACCTCGCCGACGTCGACCTTTCGTCCGTGATGACCTTGGAGGATGCCGAGGACGTATCCGACGCGACCGTGAGGGCGCTCGGCTGGGCGCAGATCGGCTACGCCCTCGTCGGCACGCATCCCGCGGTGGCGCGCACTCTCCGGCTGGGCGGGCCGGTCGTCGGACCGCTCCTGCGCGAGGCCATCCTGGACGACGGCGGGACGCTCCGGCTGCCGCGCGGCGCGCTCGGCGCCAGCGTCGGCCTCACCTTCATGATCGGTCGCTCGTTCCCATTCACCGACGAGGAGGCGACGACCGCGCGCAACGCCCTCGGCGCCTGCGCCGCCTGCCGGCTCGACCTGCACATCGTCGGGCGGCGCACCGCGCTGCCGACGGTGCTCGACGAGCGGGCGGCGACAGCGGACCTCGGGCTGGAGGTCGCCCACGTGGCCGGACCATGGATCGACGGCTGGATGAGCGCGGACATCGCCGCCGGAGAGGCGAGCCTCGCCATCGACGGGAACGTGGTCGCCCGTGGCCACGGGCGCGACGTCATGGGCGACCCGCTCAACGCGGTCGCGTGGCTGGCACGCCACCTCGCCGACCGCGGCTCGGGCCTGAACGGCGGCGACCTCGTGTCGGTCGGCAGTTGCTGCGGCCTCGCGCAGGTGTTGCCCGGCCAAATACTGACGGCCAGGCTTGGCGGGCTCGGCCCAATCTCGCTCAGGCTTTGCTGAGCATCCGGTCGCCGACGACGGCGTGCAGCGCGGCGGCGTCGCGGGCGCCGCGCAGGGCCGCCGCGGTCTCAGGGTCCCGCAGCCACCGCGCCACGCAGGCCAGGGCGTTCAGGTGCCGCCCCTCGCTGCCGGCGGGGAGCAGCAGCAGGAAGACGAGGTCGATCGGGCGGTCGTCCACCGCGTCGAACTCCATCGGATCGCGCAGCCGCGCCAGCAGGCCGAACGGTCGGTCGATGCCTTCCAGCCTCGCATGGGGCAGCGCCACGCCGTCCCCTACGCCGGTCGAACCCAGTTCCTCCCGCCTGGCGAGGGGGGCGAGGATCACGTCGACGGCGAGGCCGAGCCGGTCCGCGGCCCGCGCGGCCAGGCTCTCCAGCAGGGCTTTCTTGGATGGGGCGCGCAGGCCCGCCAGGACGTCCTCGGGCGCGAGGATCTCGTCGATGGTCATGGTGCCGGCCGGCGGGGCGTCGAGAGCGGCATCAGTGCGTCGTCTCCGTCGTTCGCGGCCCGGCATCGTTCGCGGCGCGCGGCTTGAGGTTTGGCTCGTCGTCCGGGGCCCGGAGGCGATAGCCGACGCCGGTCTCGGTGAGAAGGATGCGCGGCCGCTCGGGGTCGGCCTCAAGCTTCTGGCGGAGCTGGCGCACGTAGACGCGGAGGTATTGCGGCTCGGACGAGACCGCGACCTCGTGCATGAGTTGCGCGTGGGTGAGCACCTTGCCGGCATGGAGCACGAGCACGCGGAGGAAGTCGTACTCGCGCGGGGTGAGCTTCACCTCGACGTCGTCGACCCTCACAACCCTGCGGACGAGGTCCACGCTCAGGCCGTCAATTCGGAACACCGGACGCTCGCCGCGCTGGGCGAGTTGGTGGCGCAGCGCCGCCCGGAGTCGGGCCAGGAGCTCGGCCATGCCGAACGGCTTGGTCACGTAGTCGTCTGCGCCAAGGTCCAGCGCCTCGACCTTGCCGGCCTCGTCGTCCCGGCTCGACAGGACCACCACCGGCAAGCCGGGATGGCTCGCCCGGATCGTCCGCAGGAGGTCGTGGCCGCGCATGTCCGGCAGGCCGAGGTCGAGCAGGACGAGGTCCACGCCCTCCCGCCCCAGCACGTCCAGGGCGGTCGCCCCGTTCGGCGCCTCCAGGATGGCGTAGCCCTGGGTCGAGAGGCCCATGCGCAGCAGCTTACGGATCGGCGGCTCGTCGTCGATCACGAGGACGGTCGGGCTCATGCGGCGATGTCCTTTGACGACCGAGCGGGGACGGGCAGTGTCACGGTGAAGACCGCGCCCAGCCGGTCGTGCCGGTTGCCCGCGGTGACGGTGCCGCCCATCGCCTCGACGAAGCCGCGCGAGATGGCCAGGCCCAGCCCGGTACCGGCTCGGACGCGGTCGCTCTTGCGCACCCGGTAGAACTTGTCGAACAGGCGCTCGACGTCCGCCTCCGGGATGCCGTTGCCCTCGTCGAGGATCTCGATGCGGACGGACCGTCCGTCCTGGCGGGCCCGCACCGTCACGGTCGTGTCCTCGGGCGCGTACTTCGCGGCGTTGTCGAGGAGGTTCACGAGCACCTGCTCGAACAGGACCGGGTCGAGGCGCAGGGTCGGCAGGTTAGGCGCGAGGTCGACCGCGATCCTATGGCCGCACAGCACCTTCTCGACCCGGCGCAGCGCCGTGTCGACGGTCTCGGCCACATCCTGCGGGGCGAGGTTTGGCGCGACCGCGCCTGCCTCCAGGCGGGTCATGTCGAGGAGGTTCACGATGAAGCGGTTCAACCGCTCCGATTCCTCGATGATCGTACCGAGCAGCTCCGCCTTGGCCGCGCCGTCAAGCGCGGTGTCGAGGTCGCGCAGCGTGCTGGCCGCGCCGAGCACCGACGCCAGCGGCGTGCGCAGGTCGTGGCTGATCGAGGTCAGCAGCGCCTGCCGCAGTCGGTCGGTCTCGGCGGCGCGCTCGGCCCGGTCGAGATCCTCCACGAGGCTCACCCGCTCGATGGCGAGCGCCCCCATGTCGGCGAGGGCATCGAACATGCGGCGGCCCTCCGGCGTGAGGATCGGCCCGGTCCCGTCCGCGTCGAGGCCGACCACACCGACGGTGCCGCGCCCGGTCCGCATCGGCAGGAACAGGCGCTTGGCGCCGGGCAGCGTGTCGGCGCCCCGGCCCGCGGGGCGGTCGTTGTCGAAAGCCCACTGCGCCGCCGCGACGTCGGCCTCGTCCAACATGTCCTCCGGCGGGTAGCCGGCCCGCACCGTCACCGCCTTGCCCTCGGGTAGGAGGAGCACGACGCGCACCTTCAGGATCGCCGCGACCTGGGACGAGGTCGCCCAGAGCACGTCGTCGAGGGTGCCGCAGGCGGCGAGCTTGCGCGAGAATCCGAACAGCCGCTCCGTCGCCCGCGCCCGTCCCTGGCTCACCATGGCGGTCAGCCTCGCCCGGGCGGCGAGGTTGGAGACGAGCACGGCCACCAGGGTGAAGAGCAGGAACGCGGCGACGTTGGTCGGGTCGGCGATGGTGAGGGTGTAGACCGGCGGCAGGAAGAAGAAATTGTAGGCGAGCGAGGCGGCCACCACCGCGGCGAGCGCCGGGCCCAGGCCCCATTTGACCGCGACCCCAACCACGGCGGTGAGCAGGAACAGGTCGGCGTTCTCGACGCCCGCGTAGGGTTGGGCCACGACCGCCGCACCGAGGCCGGCCCCCACCGCGGCCAGAGCAACGAGGTAGGGCCGGGCGTCGAACGCCGTGCGCGGTGCGGCGGTCGCGACGGCGCGACGTGTCGGCTTCTCCGGCTCCACGGCCTCACCGGGCACCACGTGCACGCAGATGTTGCCCCCGTCCCGGACGAGGTCGTGCACCACCGAGCCGTTGACGAGTTCGAACAGGCGGGAGCGCTCCGACTTGCCGACCACGACGTGGTTGACGTTGGCCGAGCGGGCGTAGGCCAGGATGTCGTCGGCGGTCCGGCGGCCGCCGGGGAGCGTGACGGCGTCGCCCCCGAGCTTGTCGGCGAGCCGCAGGGCCTCGGCGATCCGGTCGCGCTGGGCCTCGCTCAAGGAGGCGGCGCGGGTGCCCTCCACGGCGAGCGCGGTCCACGGGGCGTGCAGGCGGTCGGCGAGACGCTTCGTGTAGCGGACGAGGCCGGAGGACCGGGGATCCTCGCTGACGCAGACCAGCACGCGCTCGCCCGCCGCCCAGGGGCCAGCGATGGCGTTGGCCCGCATGTGGCTCAGGAGTTCGTCGTCCACCCGGTCGGCCGTACGCCGCAGCGCCAGTTCCCGCAGGGCCGTCAGGTTGCCCCGGGAGAAGTAGTGCTTCAGCGCGCGCTCGGCGTTGGTCGGGACGTAGACCTTCCCGGCCTTCAGGCGCTCGATCAGGTCGTCGGGGTTAAGGTCCACCACCTCGATGTCGTCGGCCCGGTCCAGGACCCCGTCAGGCACGGTCTCACGCACCCGGATGCGGGTGATCGAGGCGACGACGTCGTTCAGGCTCTCGACGTGCTGGATGTTGAGCGTCGTCAGGACGTCGATGCCGGCATCGAGCAGTTCCTCGACGTCCTGGTAGCGCTTCGGATGGCGGGAGCCCGGCGCGTTGGTGTGGGCGAGCTCGTCGACGAGGGCGAGCGCCGGCCGGCGGGCGAGCAGGGCGTCGAGGTCCATCTCTTCAAGGACGGTGCCGTGATACGGCACGGGCCGCCGGGGGATCACCTCGAAGCCGTCGAGCAGGGCCTCGGTCTCGGCCCTTCCGTGTGTCTCGACGACGCCGATCACCACGTCGGCCCCGGCCTTCAGCCTGGCACGTCCGATCGTCAGCATCTCGTAGGTCTTGCCGACGCCGGGGGCGGCCCCGAGGAAGACCTTGAGTCGGCCGCGGGTCCGTTCCTCCCGGCGCGCCGCTTCGAGCAGCGCGTCGGGCGAGGGGCGGTTCGGGTCGCGGCCGTTCTCGGACATGCTCGTTCCTCAGCGCTTGGCGAGGTCGTCCAGGGCGAGGTTGAGCGCCAGGACGTTGACGCGCGGCTCGCCGAGCAGGCCGAGCGTGCGGCCCTGGATCTGACCGGCGACGAGGTCGCGCAGCTTGTCCTCCGGGACGTTGCGGGCCTTGGCGACGCGCGGCACCTGGAACAGGGCTGCGTCGGGTGAGATGTCCGGGTCGAGGCCGGAGCCGCTGGTCGTCACGAGGTCGACCGGAACGGGCTGGCCGGGGTTCTCGGCCTTCAGCGTGTCGAGGTCGCCCTTGACCCGCTCGGCCAGCGCCGCGCTCGTCGGGCCGAGGTTCGAGCCGGAGGAATTCGCCGCGTTGTAGGGCGCCGGGACGGTCTTGGTGGCGTCGGCCGGGTCCGCCGCCGTGGTCGCCGAGGGGCGGCCGTGGAAGTAGTTGGCCCCGGTGAAGTTCTGGCCGATCAGGCTGGAGCCGACGACCTTGCCGTCGCGCTCGATCAGGCTGCCGGCGGCCTTGGCCGGGAAGATGGCCCCCGCGATGCCGGTCATCGCCAGCGGGTAGGCGAGGCCGGTGACCGCCGTCATGGCGACGAGGAGGACGAGGGCGGGGCGAAGCTGGTTCAACATGGCGAGGGCTTTCGTTGGACGGCTCCCCTCCCCACGAGGGAGAGGGAGAGGACGCAGACGTTACGCGAGGTGCAGGGCGCTGACGGCGAGGTCGATGGCCTTGATGCCGACGAACGGCACCAGGACGCCGCCGAGGCCGTAGATCAGCAGGTTCCGGCGCAGCAGCGCGGCGGCGCCGACGGCCCGGTAGGTGACACCCTTCAGGGCCAGCGGGATCAGCGCCACGATGATGAGCGCGTTGAAGATGATGGCCGACAGGATCGCGCTCTGCGGCGAGGCCAGGTGCATGACGTTCAGCGCCTGGAGCTGCGGGTAGAGCGTCAGGAACATCGCCGGGATGATGGCGAAGTATTTCGCCACGTCGTTGGCGATGGAGAAGGTCGTCAGCGCGCCGCGGGTCATCAGCAACTGCTTGCCGATGCCGACGATCTCGATGAGCTTCGTCGGGTCGCTGTCGAGGTCGACCATGTTCCCGGCCTCGCGGGCGGCCACCGTACCGGTGTTCATGGCGACGCCGACATCGGCCTGGGCGAGCGCCGGGGCGTCGTTGGTGCCGTCGCCACACATGGCGACCAGCTTGCCCTGGGACTGCTCCTTGCGGATCAGCGCGAGCTTGTCCTCCGGGGTGGCCTGGGCGAGGAAGTCGTCCACCCCCGCCTCGGCCGCGATGGCGGCGGCGGTCATCGGGTTGTCGCCGGTGATCATCACCGTGCGGATGCCCATCTGGCGCAGTTCCGCGAAGCGCTCGCGGATGCCGCCCTTCACGATGTCCTTGAGGTAGACGACACCGAGTAGGCGGCCGTCCTTGGACACGGCGAGCGGGGTGCCGCCGGCCTTGGCGATGGTTTCCGCGATGGCACGGATCTCGGTCACGACGCCGGTCTCCGCCTCGGGACGGACGGCCAGGGCCACGTTCGAGCCCCGGCTCGCCATCGGCTGGCCCGAGACCGAGGCGATGACCGCATCGACCGCGCCCTTGCGGATCGACGTGCCCTGCAGGTCCACCCCCGACATCCGCGACTGCGCGGTGAACGGCACGAAGGTGGCGTTCAGGCTCGCCATGTCCCGGGCGCGGATGCCGTACTTCTCCTTCGCGAGGACCACGATGGAGCGGCCCTCCGGCGTCTCGTCCGCGAGCGAGGCGAGTTGCGCCGCGTCGGCCAAGTCCTGCTCGGTGACACCGCGGACGGGACGGAACTCGGTGGCCTGCCGGTTGCCGAGCGTGATCGTGCCGGTCTTGTCCAGCAACAGCGTGTCGACGTCACCCGCCGCCTCGACGGCGCGGCCGGACATGGCGAGCACGTTGAAGCGCACCAGCCGGTCCATGCCGGCGATGCCGATGGCCGAGAGCAGCGCGCCGATGGTCGTGGGGATCAGCGTCACGAACAGGGCGACCAGCACGATCACGGGGATCGACCCGCCCGCGTAGCTGGCGAAGCTCGGGATCGAGGCCACCGCGAAGACGAACACGAGGGTCAATCCGGCGAGCAGGATGTTCAGGGCGATCTCGTTCGGCGTCTTCTGCCGCGACGCACCCTCGACCAGAGCGATCATGCGATCGACGAAAGTCGAGCCGGCGGCCGCGGTGATCCGGACCTTGATCTCGTCGGACAGCACCTGTGTCCCGCCGGTCACCGCAGAGCGGTCACCGCCGGACTCGCGGATCACCGGAGCGGACTCGCCGGTGATGGCGGCTTCGTTGACCGAGGCGACGCCCTCGATCACCTCGCCGTCGGAGGGGATCAGGTCGCCGGCCTCGACGAGCACCACGTCGCCGACCTTCAGCGAGGTGCCGGGCACGCTCTCGTAGCTGCGACCCTGGCCGGTGAGCCGCTTGGCGGTCATCTCGGTGCGGGTGCGCCGCAGGCTGTCGGCCTGGGCCTTGCCGCGGCCTTCCGCCAGCGCCTCCGCGAAGTTAGCGAAGATCAGGGTGAACCACAGCCAGAGGATGATCTGGCCTGAGAAGAGGAGGTCGCTGCCGCCGGTGAGGAGGTCGCGGGCGAACAGGATGGTCGTGAGGACGGCCACGACCTCGACGACGAACATGACCGGGTTCCGGATCATGGCGCGGGGGTCGAGCTTCCTGACGGAGCCGACGAGGGCCGGCCCGACGAGGGCGGCGCTGAACAGGGATGAGGTCTGGCGGGACATGGTCTGAGGTGTCCGGAGAGGGGCGGTGGGGCCCGGCCGCGAGGGCCGGGCCTGCCTTGGTTCAGGGAGCGGTCGCACCGGAGGTCAGGACGAAGGCGGCGGCGAGGGCGAGGCCGCCGAGCATCACGACGCCGAGCAACGCCATCACGAGGTCGGAGGTCCGCAGGGGCTGGGCACCGCCGCGGTCGTGCCGCAGCGGGGGGCGGTGCAGCGCGAGGTGGTGGCGCGGCACACGACGGGCGTGGAGGGCGCGAGGCATGCCTCAGCCCCCCGTCGCGAAGGTCTGGCCGGCCACGGCCGCGAAGTGCTCGACGATGGGTCCGAGCGCCAGGGACGGGAAGAAGGTCAGGCCGCCCATGATCAACACCACGCCGACCAGCAGCCCGATGAACAGGCCGCCATGGGTCGGGAAGGTGCCCGCGGAGGCCGGAACCGTCTTCTTGGCTGCGAGCGAGCCCGCGATGGCGAGCACCGGGATCTTCACGAAGAACCGGCCGACCAGCATGCCGATCGCCAGGGTGCTGTTGTAGAACAGGGTGTTGGCCGTCAGCCCGCCGAAGGCCGAGCCGTTGTTCGCGGCCGCCGACGTGTAGGCATAGAGGATCTCCGAGAACCCGTGCGGGCCGGCATTGGCCGGACCGGCAAGGCCCGCGGACACCACCGTGGCGAGCGCGGTGAAGCCCAGCATCATCAGCGGCAGGCAGAGGATGCCGAGCATCGCCATCTTCACCTCCTTCGCCTCGATCTTCTTGCCGAGGTATTCGGGCGTGCGGCCGACCATCAGGCCCGCCACAAAGATCGCCACGATCACGAAGATCAGCATGCCGTAGAGACCGGCGCCGACACCGCCGATAATGACTTCGCCGAGCTGCATGTTGATGAGCGGGATCAGGCCGCCGAGCGCCGTGAACGAGTCGTGCATGGCGTTGACGGCGCCGCATGAGGCCGCGGTGGTGATCACCGCGAACAGTGCCGAGGCCGCGATGCCGAAGCGGGTCTCCTTGCCCTCCATGTTGCCGCCCGTGAGCCCGAGCTGGGACAGGACGCCGGTCGCGTTGGCTTCCGCCCAGTAGGTGACGGCGACGCCGGCCACGAAGAGCAGGCCCATCGCCGCGAGGATAGCCCAGCCCTGGCGCTCATCCCCGACCATGCGGCCGAAGACGTTGGTGAGCGCCGCCCCGATCACGAAGATCGAGATCATCTGGAGGTAGTTCGACAGGGCGGTGGGGTTCTCGAAGGGATGCGCGGCGTTGGCGTTGAAGAAGCCGCCGCCGTTGGTGCCGAGCGACTTGATCGCCACCTGGCTCGCCACCGGACCGACCGCAATGGTCTGCTTGGCGCCCTCCAGCGTCGTGGCGTCCACATAGCCGCCGAGGGTCTGCGGCATGCCCTGCGAGACCAGGAACAGCGTGAAGACGATGCAGATCGGCAGCAGCACGTAGAGGGTGGCGCGGGTCATATCGACCCAGAAAGAGCCCAGCGTCTTTGTGGAGGCACGGGCGAACCCGCGGATCAGCGCCACGGCGACCGCGATGCCGGAGGCCGCCGACACGAAATTCTGGTGCGTCAGCCCAAGCATCTGGGAGAGGTACGAGAGCGTGGTCTCGCCGCCGTAGGACTGCCAGTTCGTGTTGGTGACGAAGCTGGTCGAGGTGTTGAACGCGAGGTCCGGGGCGACCGCCGACTGTTCCGCCGGGTTGTACGGCAGCACCGCCTGCAGCCGGAGGATCGCGTACAGCAGCACGAAGCCGAGCAGGTTGAAGACGATCATCCCCCCGGCGTAGCCGAGCCAGGTCTGTTCCTGGCGGGCGTCGATGCCAGCCACGCGGTAGAGCCCGCGCTCGATGGGAGCGAGCACGGGCGAGAGGAAGGTGCGCTCGCCGTTGAAGACCCGGGTCATGTAGGCCCCGAGCGGCTTCACGAGCGCCAGAACGACCGCGCAGTACAGCGCGATCTGGATCCAGCCGTTGGTTGTCATGGGGGGAGGTCCGTCTGGCCGCTCAGAACCGCTCGGGGCGGACGAGGGCGTAGGTGAGGTAGACGAGGAGGCCGGCGGTCACGAGGGCGCCGAGGGCGAGGTCGAGGGTCATGGCGGCGTGCCTCAGAGGCGATCGCAGAGCGCGGTGTAGCCGGCGGTGAGCGCGAAGAAGGCGAGGCCTCCGGCGATGAAGACGATGTCGAGCATGGGGGTCGTGTCCGGTTCGGCGGGCCGGAAGCGGGGACGCCGCGACCGGTCTTTGCCGACCCTGAATGTGGACCGGAACCGCGTTAGGGTTCGAGACGGAGCCAGGGGCGATCTTATAAGGAAGCCGTTAGGATCGCTCCGATTCCGATCTACCCGCGCTTGCCGGACCAGCGCCTGGACGCCACGCGGCGCGCAATTCGTGGCAGGCTCCGGGCACGTCGATGTGCGCCGACCGATGGCATGCCGCGCGCCACAGGGCCCGGTCGACGCGGACCACGCCGGTGTCTCCGCCGGCGAAGCCGCTGAAGGGGATGCCGCAGGCGGTACAGCGACCGTCGATATGTCGGAGCACGACGGCGTCGGACGCGGTCCCCACCTCCGGCATCGGGGAGGCGGAGGGGAACCTGGGGATCGGGCACGGCAACCGGCCGCGCAGGCCTGGGCGGGAACCGGCGCTCAAGATGGGGGCAACACGTCGATGACGTTCAGGGCAAGCAGCCCGAAGCAGAAGGCCGTCCACGAACCGAGGACCAGGACCATCAGAGCGAAGACGCGGTCGTCCCTGCATTCCGCGGCGATGTGCCGAAAGACGATCATCTGGATGCTCCACGCGGGCGAAGGCCCGGTGGTGCGAGAGGTCTCGCTTACGCCGTTAGGGAACAAGACGGAGGCGGGCGCCGCGGTATAGGTAAGTCATAAGGCGCCGCGGTCGGGTTCCGGGACAGGTCCCTTGGCTCAGCGCTTACCCGCGAGGCGGTGGTCCCTGATCGCGCGCCGGGTCGCACGGCTCGTGCACAGCCGCCGGAATGCGTGCTGCGCCTCTTGCTCGGACGGCACGGCGGCGCGGGCCCGCAGCGTGGCGGCCAGGGCCTCCTCGCCGCGACAGGCATCGAGGGCGCCGAAATCCCTGTCGTCGTTCAGGTGATGGGTCATGTCCGCGCTCCGGTGATGAGGGTCATCCCAGGTGAGCACGGGACCGCGTAAGGATGCGAGATGCCTCGGATGGCATCTCCATCAGGGTTTCATCAGGAGTGCGGGTGCCGATCCTGTCCCGGGAATCAGCTTCCCCGCGGCGCGAAGATGATCAGGCCGCTGCCGAGCAGGCATATCATTCCCCCGACGACGTCCCACCTATCCGGCCGGTGACCCTCGAAGCCCCATAGCCAGAGGATGGCCGCGACGACGTAGATCCCGCCGTAGGCTGCGTAGGCGCGACCGGCGGCCTTGCTCTCCACGAGGGTCAGCAAGTAGGCGAACAGCGCCAGCGAGGCCATGCCTGGGATGAGCCACAGCGGTGACCTGTCGAGGCGGAGCCAAGCCCAGAATGCGAAGCAGCCGGCGATCTCGGCCAGGGCGGCCGCTGCGAAGGCGGGGTAGGTGAGCATGGCCGCGTGTTCGCACGGGCGGGCAACACAACCAAGCCGGGGCGCCGGGCCCCTGTCCTGATGACTTCCTAATCCTGCGAGCCCGCTTGGCGTCTCGTTCCCTTATGCGGGTCGCCTTATCGTCGACGCCAAGGCTTACCGCCCCCCCACCTCACCGCGGCCTGGCCGATCCCGAGGTTCTTCATGTCCCTATCCCGCCTCGACCGGGCCGAGCCGTCCGATGCCGCCAACGCCGGAGCGGACCGGTTCGGGGGCTCGCTGACGGCCCTGGTGACGCCGTTCGCCGACGGAGGACGGAGGCTCGACGAGCGCGCCTTCGCCGGGCTCGTCGAATGGCAGGTCGCGGAGGGCACCGAAGGCCTGGTGGTCGCCGGCACCACTGGCGAGGCGCCCACGCTGACGGCGGGCGAGCACGACCGGCTGCTCCGCATCGCCGTAGAGGCCGCCGCCGGGCGCGTTCCGGTCATCGCCGGCACCGGCACGAACTGCACCCGCAGCAGCATCGAGCTCACGCGGGCCGCCCAAGCCGCGGGCGCCGATGCCGCGCTCGTGGTCACGCCCTACTACAACAAGCCGATGCAGGAGGGGCTCTACCGCCACTTCGCCGCCATCGCCGGCTCGGTCGACCTCCCGATCCTGCTGTACACCGTGCCGTGCCGGACGGGCGTCGACATCGCCGCCGACACGCTCGCGCGGCTGGCGGCGATCCCGAACGTCGTCGGGATCAAGGACGCGACGGGCGACTTGGCACGGCCGACGGCGACCGCCCGGTCGATTGGGACCGTCTTCCTTCAGCTCTCGGGCCACGACGCGACCGCCGCCGCCTTCAACCTCGCTGGCGGACGGGGCTGCATCTCCGTGGTGTCCAACGTCGCGCCGCGGCTGTGCGCCGACCTGCAGCGCGCCTGCCGGGATGGCGACTTCCGGGCCGCGGCGGCCATCCAGGCCCGGCTCGCGCCCCTGGTCTTGGCGCTGGAGCGCGAGACCAACCCGGGGCCGGTCAAGCTGGCCCTCTCCCTCCTGCAGGCGGACGTGTCCCCGGACATGCGCCTGCCGCTGGTCGCGCCCTCGACCGGGACGGCCGTGGCGGTCGCCGAGGCCCTCGAAGCGGTCCTCGGTTCGAGGCCGGAAGCCTCCGGCCTCGAACCCGAGCCGACGTCCCGCGCGGCCTGACGGCGCGCGTCCACCCTCGGCAGGTCGCCCATCCGTGAAGACTGCCCGCTTGCGGGCGAGGTGTCGCCGCCCGAGATCCACCTTGGCCGTGCCGATGACCGGTCCGTTGTCCGCCAGGGCTCGCCACCATGGACGCAGATGCTGGCCTCACCTCCTGAACCTTCCCGGACGCAGACGCCTGGCGTCGTCATGGCTGTCAACACGGTCGGTTCCCTCGGGCGCCCCTACGAGCGGAGACGCGGGGTCCGGTAGCATCGGCGTCTCGGTGGCTACGCCGGCCGGCGGGCGCCGCCGCCCGGGGACTGTCCCATCCGCGCCGCCCGGGCTGGCCGGCTCGATCAACCTGTTTGGGGAGGACGTCGAATGAGCGCCGATAGCGACAGCCTTATCGCCGCGGGTGCTGGCTCGGGGAACCTCTCGTCCGACGACCTTCGTCGGCGGATGCGATCAAAGCTGCCTGATCGAGACCTGAGGGGGCTGACCCGGCTCGACAAGCTCGAAGACGTCTATGTCGAATGCAGCCGCGACAGGATCCTGGAGGATACCTTCGCTCAATTCATGAAGTACCACCTCACCGAGAAGCGCCTGCGCCTCAAGGAGGCTGAGGTCTTCTTCATGATCGGTCCCAGCGGGGCGGGGAAGAGCCTCGCGATGGATCGGGTGTTGCGCGCACACCCGTCCCTTCAGGCGGAACGGCGGTCCTTCGGCGTCGTGCGGCCCCGCATCTCCATTTCCCTGAGCGGATACGTCCACCCCAGGATCCTCGCCGAAATGATCCTCGACGAGGCCGGAGCGCGCGTCGGCAAGATCGGGCGCGGCGACATCTGGTACAGGCTGCCGGAGGAGCTCCTGAAGCGGGAGGTCAGCGTCGTCCATATCGACGAGTTCAGCCATCTCATCCGGAAGGGCAAGACGCCCGAGATCGAGGAACTCGCGGATGCGATCAAGGGGGCATCGATCTCGCGGACCCATCCGGTCGCCTTCGTCCTGTCGGGGCTACCCAAGATCACGAGGCTTCCCATCAAGGACGAGTAGGTAGAACGGCGTAACTGGATCGTTGAGTTCCCCGATCTCCAGATGGAGAGCGAAAGGGTGCTCGTCGTGAAAATCCTCAATACGATGGCCAAGGCGGTCGAGATGAAGATCGGAGCCATGGCGAAGACGGACATGCCCGAACGGATTGCGCACGCCGCACGCTATCGTTTCGCCCGCATCTGCCAGGTCGTCGCCGCCGCGATCCATCAGGCCCTGCACGCCAAACCCGACGCGAAGGAACTCACGCGGGAACACTTCGCCCTCGCTTATGCGAACCGATCCCTCGCCCGTGGCCGCAACGATCGGAACCCTTTCCTCGTGGACGACTGGGATGCGCTGCAGCCCGGGTCGTTCCTCGGGGATACCAAGAACAAGGAGGACGACGACGAGGACGAGCGATGACCCGGGTCGCGGACGTCGAACCTCTGCAATGGGCTCTGCGGGTGCATCCGGGGGAGGTAGCTATCGGCTACGCCTCGCGCCTCGCCGCCCTCAACGGGTATGACCTTCCCACCCTCATGCGCGGCACCGGCGTGGATGTTCGAAGGCTCCACGTTGGCGACGAGGCGGCCGTCCGCCATGTTGCGGCGCTCGGTGCGCTCGATCCGGCCGAGACGGATGGCCTGGTTCGTACGACCCCTCGCAGAAACGGACCTTCGGATTCCAGGATTGGGAGCGAGAGACTCGCGCGGCGCTCACTGCTCACGGGGTTCGTTCGGTTCTGCCCCCACTGCATCGCCGGGGACATTTGCGACGGTCCTGGGGACGTGACGCCCACGGCGCTGACATGGCTGCGTGTCGAGTGGATGGTCGAGCAGATCCACTCTTGCCACGTGCACGCGATCCAGCTCGTCGAAACAGATCTCGTCGCAGGCTTTCCACTTGTGGACTTTTCGAGTGCTATTGCGACAGAGGTGCTGCCTCGGCTCGAACGATTGCGTGTCGAGGCCGTGCCCTCCAAGCCGAGCGACTTCGAGAAGTGGGTGCTCCGGCGCCTTTCCGGCATCATGAACCCGGATGACTGGCTCGACCGGATGCCCCTCTACGCCGCAGTCGATATCTGCGAGGCCCTTGGGATCGAGACGGTCGATAAGGAAGCACACCCTTACGAGTGTCTCGATCCAGCGGAAAGGGCGGCCGTCTCCCTCGCCGGCTTTCGGGTCGCGCAGGGGGCGGAGCCCGGCATCGAGCGCTTCCTCGATGGCCTCGTCTCACGGGCCAACCAGGCTGGCTACGTGGGGAGCAACAAGGTCTACGGGCAAATTTGGAGATCCGTCGGGCGGAACTCGGATCCTGCGTTCGACCCTTTCCGGGACATCGTGCGGCGGCATGCCCTCGACAACGTGCCGTTCGCGGCTGGCACCGTGGTGCTCGGGCAGGTCCTGGAGGCCCGGCGGCTGCACACCATGTCCTCCGCCGCGAGGGAGTCGCGGGTGTGCAACCAGACCCTACGCGGCATGTTTGCAAGACCCGGCGTGGCGCCGGCGCTTCCCGCCTCGGAGCGGACGCGGCTGATGATCGGCGCGGCCGAGTTCGAGGAGCGACTGCGCGAGTTCGGGGTTGCCCTGCCCGTCGCCGCGGTCGTGGCATCGACCGGCATCATCCATAGGCACTTGCTCGAACTCATCGTCCAGGGGGTGATCCCCGTGTTGTTCGGATCGCGCGACGTGGCCAACGCGCGTCACCGCATCGCCCGTGCGGACTTGGAAAGCTTCATCGGCCGCCTGGGCGAGGGAGCCGTGCCTGTCGAGCAGCCGACCCGCTTGCAGGTCAACCTGGGTCATGCGTGCCTGGTCGCATCGACCAACATCGTGGAACTCGTGAGCTTGGTCCTCGCAGGACGGCTCACGTGGAAGGGCCGCCTGGGTGGCGGTGCTCGATACACGGACCTGCTGGTGGACGCCGGCGAGGTGTTGAACGTCCTCAGGCAGGACAGGCCGCCCCCGACGCACATGACCAAGTTCGACGTGGGCGCCGAGATGCGGGGGATGAGCCATCAGCTGGTCGGCCGGATGATCCGGGCGGGCCACCTGAAGGTCGAGAAGGCATTCTGCCCGAGGGTCCGGCGGCGTATCCCCTTGATCACGCGCGAGAGCTTCGAGACGTTCCGCGGCAGGTACGTGACCCTCACGGAGCTCGGGCATACTCAGGACTTGCACTGGCGTATCGTGAGGCGGCACCTCGATACGTCCGGGTGCATGCCGACATATTCTTGGGACGGGCGGGGCAACGCCATCTACGCGTTGTCGAAAGACTTGGAGAAGGCATTGGCCACGCTCCCCGGCGGCGGTGCGCCGAAGGCGCCCTAGTGCATCGGGACCGGAGCCTCGGCCTCGTAGTCCGCCCAGGCAACATCCACGAACGAGAACTGCGTCCGGCCAAGTGCCATGGCGACCTCGCAGGCCACGGCGAGGCTCTCTCGGTCCTTCGCTGACGCCGCGGCGACCTTGTCCGCCGTGACCGGGCCGTCGCCGGAAATGATCCGGCGGAGCCGGGCAAGCTGCCGGCAGGCCTGTTCCACGGTGAAGCCGTCATCGGCGAGGCGCGCGGCCACCCCGGGTAGATAATCCGGGTCGACCGGAACCTCGACCTCGTCGAACACGAACCACCGCATGGCCGTGTCGAAGCTGGCCAAGTAATGCTTCTCTCGCTCCGCGCAGACCGACAGCTGCCTGATTGCGCTCTCCAACGCCGCCCTGCGCGTCGCGCACGGAACGGCGTTCCCGGTCACCACCGGCACGCCGAGCGGAAGGTTCTCGAACACCAAGTCGGCATTCCATCCGCCGTCCGCCTCGTAGACGTGAACGCCGGCGACGTTGGACAGCCGCCAGTGCGGGGATGCAGTCGCGGCCTGCATCGTCATGGTCGTTTCGACGGCCTCGCTTGCGTCGACCAGCCTTCCCTTGAGGTGCTCAAGCAGAGATGCGGCCAGGCGCCGGTTTGGCCGACTCCCATGAACGTAGGCCATCGGAAGATCCCCGGGCGGCTTTCCATCGGGCCGCTGCGGCGAATGTCGAGTGGACCGGTGCAAGCCACAAACCGAGATCGAACGTCGGGTGCCGCAATCATTCGCAGAGAGAGCAGAACTTTGCGGCGCTCAAGACCACAACTTTGCGCCGTTAGTGGTCCGCTACAGAGGGAACGGGGAGCAGATCATTGCACCGGAGCGCAGTTTTTGCGCTCCGGACCAATGATATGTTTTGCAACTCAAAGTTATTCTTAAAGCAGATCCAACTTAACCGGAGGATACGATCGTCAACCTGAGGCTGATTTAGGTCTTGCGTGCGCTGGATTTGATCGCCTTGACCTCCCCAAGGGCATCCTTGGCGAAGTCCCGCCCTGTGGCGGTAACCACCAAGCCGGCCCTAGCCGCGCGTGCCGTCAGATGGCGAACTCGACGTCCGGCACCACCGCGAGCCGCTCGGGCAACGGCGCCTCGAGCGTGAACCGCACCCAGCCGGGCGGTAGTCGATCCCGGCCTTGCCGCCCATCTCGGACGCGAGCGCCCGCTCGATCAGGCGTAAGCCCAACCCGGCGGTCGTCTCTCTGATCGAGGCCTCGGCCGGAAGTCTGTGACGCGCAGGGTCGCCGATCCGCATCGCGCCCGGCAGACGCACCCGTACCCGCATCATGCGCCGTTGCACAAAGGGCCCGAATTCCGCTCCTTGGTCATCCGGACGACCAAGCTTCGACCTTCCGCGGCAGGATCCCGTGCACGTCCGTCCCGCAGCCTTTTGAAGCTTGCAACTTGCGCGGACCTATATATGTACGTGTGAGCATATATGGGGACGGTGACGATGCTGGCTGAGGGGTCAATCGGCGCTCGACGGACGTCGCGGCAGGCATTCCTGTTCCCCGGGGCGGCGCTGTTCCTCGGCCAGGCCACCGATCAGCGGCTGCATCGCCACAGGGCGTTCGAGGTCGCCATCCCGCTGGAAGGCCATCTGCGCATCGAGACGGCGCGCGCCCCGGGCATCGGTCCCGAGGCAGGCGTCCTCGCGCCACTCGAACATCATCGCGTCATCGCGACCGGCAGGACCGCCTTCCTGTGGGTGGATCCTGAAACCCGTGCGGCCCGCGCCTTGGCGCAGGTCCGCCCCTCCGTGGACGGCAAGGGGCACGAGCGGTTGGTGTCACTGCTGCGCGAGATGGACCGTTCGGAGCCGACCCATGACGAGGCATGGGCGCTGCTCGACCTCTGGCGTTCGATCTGGCTCGACGGACTGCCGCAGTTGCCGCGGCTGGACCGCCGCGTGTCAGAGGTTGTCGATCTCATCGATTCCGCGCCGGTACCGCTGGCCAACCGCTACGAGGCTGCCGACCAGGTCGCCCTCTCTCCGAGTCGGTTCTCGGCGCTCTTCACCCAACAGGTCGGCATGCCGCTCAGGAAGTACCTCCTCTGGCGGCGCCTGCTCTTTGGCATTCGCCGCCTCGGCAACGGGGCTTCGGTGACGTCGGCCGCGGTCGAGGCCGGCTTCGCCGACGGCGCGCATTTCAGCCGGGTTTTCCGGGCGACCTTCGGATGCAAGCCCTCGTCGCTCGCGAACATGAGGGTCGTCGCGAGCGAAGCCCACCCGATCTCGCCGCGACCCCGACCGAGCTAGGACGCGGCCCCGTCTCGCGGGACCGTCGTATCGTTCAAGGAATTCCCGTCGCCCGGCCCAGATGTAGGTGCAACCAGCGCAAGACCGGGTCGAGGGCGAAAGCCCCCACGTCAGGTATCCGCATTTGCGCGGAGCTCTTGCAGAAACATGGAGATCATCGATGAGAGCCGTAGGCCCCCGTAAAAAGCACCTTCCCACCGCGCTCGTCGGACTGGTGCTGACGTGCCTCGTCGGATCGGTCATGCAGGTCGAGGCACAGGAGTTTCACGACACCCCGTCGGAGACGATCCGCGACCGCCAGGCATGCACCTCTGACGTCATGAATCTCTGCCGGGCCTTCATCCCGAACCGGACCGCCATCACCAACTGCCTGGTCGAGAACATCGACCATCTCAGTCCGGCCTGCCGCACCGTGATCGCGAGCCGTCGATGACCGCGGCACCACTCGACCAGCCCCTGGCCGGCGACGGGGTGGGCGGCGAGGCCGGTCACGGTCATCCGCCCTCGGTGGGCCGCCGCGTCTGCTTGCAGCGTCGACGCCCGACGTTATATGTACGAAAGGACACTTATTCGGCGGGTGGGATGGTTTCTCGACCCAGAGGGCCGGCCGAGGCGGGAACCCGTCCGCGCGGCCGCAGGACCAAAGACATGCCGGACGGTCGGCAGGCCCTTCTCCGTGCGGCGACCCTCGCGTTCTCCAACGACGGCTTCGACGGAGCCGACATCCGGAGCATTTCCATCGCTGCGGGGGTCAGCCCGAACCTGGTTCGCATCCATTTCGGCAGCAAGGCGGAGCTCTGGGAAGCCTGCCTCGACTTAATCGTGACGGCGACGACGCCTGTCATCGACGAGGTCGGAAAGCTTTCCAGGCAATCGGATAGGCCCCTTTACGAACGTCTGAGCAATCTCATCACCACGGTCGCGAACTTCTACGCGGTCCATCCGGAGGTAAGGGATTTCGTCTTCCACCACGGGTCGGACGCCCCCGAGCGAGCGGTGATGGTGACGGAGCGCCTCCTCAGGCCGGCCTACGAGGCCTGCCGTTCGTTGTTCGCAGCCGGCATCGAGGCCGGGATCGTGCGCAGCAGCCATCCGGCCCTGTTCTTCTCGCTGCTCAACGGTGCCGTGGGCCAGCCGCCCGCCTTCCCGGCGATGCTGAATCGGCTCGCGCCCGACATCGACGTCGAAGAGGCGCGCAGGCGCATGGCCAAGACCGTGGTCGCATCGCTGCTTCACCGGGCCGCCTGACCCGACCAGCCTTCTCCCGACGTCGATGGCGCCGGACCGAGCGACGGGACGCCGGCATCACCAGCCGGGTCCCGGCTGGCCAGCGGTCCCGGGCACGATGGTGAAGATTGAGAGAGCCGCCATGCCGCTCACCTTCGTTCGACGTCCATCCTCTCACGGAGGCCGACCACGCCTCCGCATAGGACGCTGGGCCTTCGGCTTCGCCCCCTCGCCGGAAGTCCAGCCAGCAGGCCGCGCGGGCAATAAGCCCGATCCCCGCGCGGCCTCCGACCTCGCCGACTTCCGGGGGGCGGTCCGCGGCAAGGAAAGCCTTCGCCGGTGCCGGTGGACCGAAATCCAGCCGCGGCAGGATCATCGGCTACCCCCGTGCCGAAGCCATCACTTGTTCGAAGAACTTCGAACCCATCGCCTTAAGCCGCGGTGGAGAACTTCGTCTCGGCTGCCGCCAGCGACGGCAAGTCAGTCGTATCGTTCAAGCGTTCAGGGCCGCCTGCCCGTAGCGTCCCTGCTCCGGCCCGAGGGCCGAAGCACCATCGGCCGGGGGGCTCAGTGAATGTGCCGGCTTCCCGGACGATGGCAGTGATGCAAGCCGCGGCACCGACCTTCAGCCTCTTCGGGGCCTTCTTCCCTGCGTGGCTCGTCTGCGCGGTCGCGGGGATCGTCGGCGCGTTGTCGCTCAGGGTGGCATTCTCCGTCATCCAACTCGACGACGGCATCCCGTTCAAGCTGCTGACCTACACCTGTGCGGCCTTGGCCATCGACTGTGGCCTCTGGCTGCTGCTGTTCGGCCCGTGAGCGATATGCGGCCGCATGGTTAAGGCACTCCTCGGCAGGCTCGTCGCCCTCGCGATCATCCTCACGGCGGTCGGCGTAGGCTGGAGCTACTACCGCGCGACGCAGCACAACCCGACCTCCGACGATGCGTCCATCGATGCGGACGTGGTCCACATGGCCGCCTCGGTCGGGGGACGGATCGTCGAGTTGCCGGTGCAGGAGAACCAACTGGTCCGGAAGGACGAGGTGGTGTTCCGCATCGACCCGGAGCCCTACCGCCTGCGCCTGGAGGCGGCCCTGGCCGAGGTGAAGGCCGGCGAGGGCCTGCTCGCGAGCCAGACCCGGGCCGTCGCCACCGAGCGGGCGAACGTGGAGATCGCCGATCAGCAGGTCGTGCGCGCCCGTTCAAACCTCGAACTGGCCACGAACACCCTGGCGCGGATCAAGCCGCTGCATCCGAAGGGGTACGTGTCGGATCAGCAGGTGGACGATGCCGCCACGGCCAAACGCAACGCCGAGACAAGCCTGACCCAGGCGATGCAGCAGGCCGCCGCCGCCCGCGGCGCGGTCGGTGACACGGAATCGGCGAAGGCCAACCTGGAGACCCGCAAGGCCACGGCGGCCCTGGCGGCGCGTGACCTCGCGAACACGGTCGTCAAGGCGCCCCACGAAGGCCGCGTCACCGGCCTCACCGTCAAGTCGGGGGAATTCGTCGCCCCCGGCCAGTCGCTCTTCACCCTGATCGTCACCGACGAGTGGTTCGCCGTCGCCAACTTCCGCGAGACCGAACTCAACCGCATCCGGGGCGGCGGGTGCGCGGTCGTGTACTCGATGATCGACCGGACTGTGCCCATCAAGGGACGCGTCGACAGCATCGGCTACGGCGTCTCGGGACAGGACCGGGTGAACCTGCCGCGTTCGGTCCCCATCGTCGTCCGTTCCGTCGACTGGGTCCACGTCGCCCAGCGGTTCCCCGTGCGCGTGAAGCTGGAGAACCCGCCGGAGGATCTCGCCCGGCTGGGCGCCAGCGCCATCGTCAGGATACCCCGCGATGGCGACTGCTGAAGCACGCGGCCCGTCGCCCCTCCTCGCCGAGTTGGCGCCTTTCCCAGGCCGCACCGGGATGGCCCTGCGGGTGACCGCGGTGTCCGTGCTCGTCGTCCTGGCATCGATGACCTTCAAGGTCCCCGAGACCGCGGTCAGCGTCTTCCTCGTCCTCTTCCTGCAGAAGCCCGACAGCGCGACCACCGTCCTGATGTGCATCGCCCTCTCGGTGCTGCTGCCCATCATCGTGGGGATCATCTTCGCCGTCGCGATCCTGACCCTGGACTTCCCCCAGGCGCGGGTCGCCGCGATGGTCCTGCTGTCGTTCGGCATCCTTTGGTTAGCCTCGGCGAGCAAGCTCGGCGCCCTGGGCAACACGATAGGCCTCGTCCTCGCCTACGGCATCGACCTGCTCGGCAAGGGCGCCAACGGCGAGCTCGTGACCCGGGGCCTGCTTTATGCCCTGCAGTTCTCGATGATGCCGCTCGCGGTGTTGATCGCCTTCAACCTGCCCTTCGGCCGGCATCCGGAGCGGCTCGCGAGGGAGGCGCTGGCGGAACGCCTCAGGCTCGCTGCCGCGTGCTTCGAGGACCCGGGCCGCGCGGATGCCATTCGCGTCGTGGACCTGGACGATGGCGCGATCCGGAAGCTGGTACGTCTGGCCGGTCTCCTGGGCCGTCTGAAGCGGACGTCGGCGGCGCGGCTGGGCGCCCTGATGCCCGTCAGTCGGGCGCTCCTGATCAGGCTTGCCGCCGGTGGGGGCGCCGGACAGCCCACGGACCGTCCCGACCTCGGCGCCCGGTGCCGGGACCTGGCGCAGACGGTCGAACACGGGCGACCGACGACAGGGGGCGCAAGGCCGGCCGTCCAGCCGGGAGACGCCCTCGGGGATCTGGTCACGGAAGCGGAGGAGGCTTTCGCGAGCGGCCGGGCCGCAGCGAAGCCGAAGGTCGCGAAATCGGGATTCCTCAAACCCGACGCGTTCTCGAACCCCGACCACGTCCGCTACGCGCTGAAGACGACGTTGGCGGCGATGGCCTGCTACCTCACCTACGCCATCCTCGACTGGCCGGGCATCCACACCTGCATGATCACGTGCTTCGTGGGGTCGCTGCTCACGGTCGGCGAGACCAACCGGAAGCTGGTCCTGCGCCTATCCGGCTGCCTGATCGGCGCGACGCTCGGCCTCGCGACCCTCGTGTACGTCCTGCCGCACATCGACGGCATCACCGGCCTGCTCGTCGTCGTCGCCGCCGTCGTCCTGCCGAGCGCGTGGGTCGTCGTCGGCAGCGAGCGGATTTCGTACATGGGCATCCAGATCGCCTTCGCGTTCTGCCTGTGCGTGCTGCAGGGCTTCGCGCTGAAGACGGATCTGACCGTCGCCCGCGACAGGATCATCGGCATCGTCTTCGGCGACCTCGTGATCTTCCTGGTGGCGACCCGGCTCTACCCCGTTTCGATCCTGCCGGAGGTGGAGGCGACGGTGCGCCGCTTCCTCGCCGGCATCCGCGGCCTCGTGGCGAGGGAGGAGACCGGTCCCGTCGGCCAGCGTTCCGACCCCGGCGCGCTGGAAGCCCTGGAGCGCCTGCGGGACCAGATCGACGCCCTGGCCTACGAGCCGGGCGACGGCCCCGAACGGGCGCGGCCCGCCACCGACATGCTCGACGCCGGGGAGCGTCTCTACGAGCGCGCGGCCCGCATCGGATCGCTCGCCGCGGAGCACCGCCCCCCCGCCATGGCCGGTGCCCGAGCCATGGCGGCTGCCGTGGACGGGGCGATGCACGAGGCGGACGACCCCGAAGCGCCCGCAAGGGGCGCCCCGGACGTGGCCGGGTTCGCCGAGGCGTGGCGGACGCTCCGTTCGGACGCAGCGAGGCGTCACGCACATGCTTAGGATACTCCGTCGCGCCTTCGGTCTGGCGACCGTCCTCCTCACGGCGGGATGCGCGACGTCGTCCCTGGACCTCGCCCCGGCGACGCCCGGCACGCCCTTCGTGCCGCCGGGCGCACCGGCGCCCATCGAGATGAGCGAGGTCGATTTCGGTCTCCCGGCCAGGCCTGCGCTCGCGGTCGTTCAACCGCCGCCGGCCACAGACCCCGTCCGGGTCCACACCTTGCCGGAACTCATCGACATCGCGCAGACCACGAACCCGACGACCCGCATCGCATGGGAGCAGGCCCGGCAGGCGGCTTTGGCGGTCGGCATCGTCAAGGCGAGCTACCTGCCGGTCGTCACCGCCACGGTCCTCGGCGGGTATCAGTATACCTCGTCGAGCCAGACGCTGCCGCTCACCGGCCGGACCGGCAACCTCGGGACCGAGGCTACCGGCACGGTCTCGACGGCAGCCTTGCAGTGGCTCCTGTTCGATTTCGGGCAGCGTGACGCGCTGGCGAAGGCGGCCGGCAAGCTGTCGCTCGCCTCGAACATCTCGTTCAACGCCGTCCACCAGAAGATCATCTATGACGTCGGGCGGCAGTTCTACGAGTTCGGCGCCGCCCGCGAGCGCGTCCGCATCGCGGGTGCGTCGCAGCGTGACGCGCGGGCCGTCCTCGACGCCGCCGAGAGCCGCCTGCACCAGGGCGTCGGGACCACCGTCGAGGTCGCGCAGGCCAAGCAGATGCTCGCCCAGGCCGACTTCGACCTGGTCCAGGGCCGGAACGCCGAGCGGGATTCCTACAACGGCCTCATCGGCGCGATGGGCGTGTCGCCGGTCACGCGGATCCGCGTCGAGGACGCTTCCGTCCATCCTCTGCCCCCATTGGTCGGTGCCCCCCTGGAAACGCTCGTCGGAACGGCCCTGCGCCACAGGCCGGACCTGCAGGTCGCGGTCGCGACCGCACAGGCCAGCCGCGCCGGCGTCGCCGCGGCGGAAGCCGACTTCCTGCCGAAGGTCTTCACGTCGGTCTCGGGGAACTCCGTGAACGGCCGGCTGAGCGTGACGTCGTTGCCCATCGTGGGGAACGTCGGGAGCTCCGCCCTTGGCACGTCGCCAGGAAGCAGCAACGTCACCGTGCTCGGCGGCGTTTCCGTGCCGATCTTCGACGGAGGCGTGCGGGCCGCGCGCCTCGAAGAGGCGAGGTCCCGGACCGCGCAGGCCGAGGACACGTTCATCCGCCTACAGCAGGACGCGGCGCGGGAAGTGGTCGTGTCGGTCGACGCGCTGAAGAGCGCGCTCGCCGCGTTCCGCGCCGCTACCACGCTCGTGGCAGCGTCCGCGGTCAGTTACGACGCGACCCTGTCTGCCTATCGCAGCGGCGCGGGGACGATCACGGCGGCGCTGGAGGCGCAGAGGGCTCTCTTGGCGGCCCGGAATGCGCGGGGCCAGGCCCATGGCACGGCGCAGATCGCCGCCGCCACGCTGGCTTTCGCCATGGGTAGCGCGACCAACGCCCGGGCTTTCTCACGATGACCGCGGCGCCGCCGTCCCGACGACGATCTGCACTTGGCGTGCCGCCGGGACCTGCTTACTGAATGAGCCTCTAGCTTTAAGCTTTAGCGATCTCGGATCGCAGCTCCGGGACGACCTGGAACAGATCGCCAACGAGGCCGTAATCGGCAACTTGGAAGATTGGCGCGTCCTCATCCTTGTTGATCGCGACGATGATCTTCGAGTCCTTCATGCCGGCCAGATGCTGGATCGCGCCGGAGATGCCGACCGCTACGTAGAGGTCCGGGGCCACGACCTTGCCGGTCTGGCCGACCTGCCAGTCGTTCGGCGCGTAGCCGGCATCCACGGCTGCGCGCGAGGCACCCACCGCCGCGCCGAGGCTGTCAGCTAGGGGCTCGATCAACTCATGGAACTTGTCCGACGATCCTAGCGAGCGGCCACCCGATACGATGATCCGCGCGGAGGCCAGCTCCGGGCGGTCGGACTTGGCGATCTCCTCGCCCTTGAAGCTCGAACGGGCCGCGTCAGGCGCGGCGGCGGAGACCGGCTCGATCGGGGCCGCGGCTCCACTTTCCTCGGCGGCCTTGAAGGCCGCGGTGCGCACCGTGATCACACGCTTGCCGGTCGGCGTCTGCACGGTCTGGATCGCATTGCCGGCGTAGATCGGCCGCTCGAAGGTGTCGGGTGCGATGACCTTGATGATGTCCGACACCTGCGCCACGTCGAGCAGGGCGGCCACGCGCGGCAGCACGTTCTTGCCCGTGGTCGAGGCCGAGGCGATGACCGTCTCGTAGGGGTCGGCGATCGACGCTATCAAAGCCCCGACCGGCTCGGCGAGATCGTGATCGTAGACCGCATCCTCGGCAACGAGCACCTTCTCGACGCCGTCGAGCTTGGCGGCCGCTTCCGCCACGGATTTCGATCCGGAACCGAGCACGAGGGCGTGGATCGGTGCGCCGATAGTCTTGGCGGCGGTCAGCGCCTTGAGCGTGCCGTCCTTGATCCGGCCGTTGCCGTGCTCGACGAAGAGAAGTGTGGTCATGTGCGTGCGAACCCCTGTGTGTGCGGGCCGCGCTCGACCGTAGCGGGAGCGCGGCCACGGTTGCGTAGACTTATATGACGCCGGCCTCGACCTTGAGTTTCTGTACCAGCTCGGCCGCGGAGCTGACTTTGACGCCGGCTGACCGGCCCGGCGGCTCAGCAGTCTTGAGCACCGTGAGCTTCGGCGTCACATCGACACCGAGCGCGTCGGGCGCGAGTTCTTCGAGCGGCTTCTTCTTCGCCTTCATGATGTTTGGCAGGGAGGCGTAGCGCGGCTCGTTCAGGCGTAGATCCGTCGTGACGATCGCCGGAAGCGTCAGTGTCACGGTCTGCAGGCCGCCATCGACCTCGCGGGTCACGTCGAGGCTGCCCTCGCCGAACTCGATCTTGTACGCGAAGGTGCCCTGCGGCCAGCCGAGCAGGGCGCCGAGCATCTGCCCGGTTTGGTTTGAATCGTCGTCGATCGCCTGTTTGCCGAGGATGACGAGTTCGGGATTCTCCTTTTCCACGACCCCCTTCAGGAGCTTGGCGACCGCGAGCGGCTCGCAGTTGACGTCGGTCTTCACCAGAATAGCCCGGTCGGCGCCCATGGCGAGCGCGGTGCGCAGAGTCTCCTGCGCAGCCTGCGGGCCGATCGAGATGGCCACGATCTCGGTGACCTGGCCTTTCTCCTTGAGCCGGATCGCCTCCTCGACGGCGATCTCGTCGAAGGGGTTCATCGACATCTTGACGTTAGCGAGTTCGACCCCGGAGCCGTCGGCCTTTACGCGGATCTTGACGTTGTAGTCTACAACCCGCTTGACGGGCACAAGAACCTTCATCCTGTCTCTCCTGAAGATCTTCGATGGCTGCACGCGCAGACCGGCGTCACCTCCAGCGCACGCATCACTGATCGAGAAGACCGGCGAGCTTCATCGCCACGCCCTGCGAGCCCTGGACCTTGAGGCGGCCGGTAGAGAATGCGATCGTCGGGCTCAGCTTGCCCCGCACCAGCTTAAGAAGGTTGTCGGAACTCAGCTTCATCACCGTATCGGCCTCGCCGCCCTCGCCGGTGGAGACGTTCACGCCGCCGCCGGTCGCGTCCACGAGGATGCTGCCGCCATCGGTGAGATCGAACCGGACCCGGTAGCCGAGGGCACTGAGCGCCTCCGACCGTTGCTCGATGCAATCGACCAGTTGCCCGAGATCCGCCATTGCTCTTCTCCGCATCGCCTCGAATGAATGCCCCCGCCCGGTTTTCGGCCGAGGAAGCTTCCCGTCAGAACATCGCCTCGTCGAGCGCCATCATCGCGCCCTTGCCGGACTTCACCGCCGCCAGCAGGCCCGCGACCTGGGGCAGGATGCGCTCCATGTAGAAGCGGGCCGTCGCGAGCTTAGCCTCGTAGAAGTCGCGCTCGTCCGTCCCGGCCTCGAGCGCGGTGTGGGAGACCTTGGCCGTGCGCAGCCACATGTAGCCCAACGCCACCAACCCGAAGAGACGCAGGTACTCGGTGGCGGCGGCACCCGCCTCCTCCGGATCCTTGAGGCCCCGCTGGGCGATGTGAGCGGTGGCGAGTTGTAGGGCGCCGAAGGCCTTCGACAGGGGCTGGGCGAGGGGGGCGAGGTCGTCGTCCTCGATCGCCTCGTCCAGGGCAGCGAGCACCGGGTGGAAGAAGCTGCGCAGGTAGCGGCCGGCATGGGCCGGGAGTTTGCGGCCGACGAGGTCGAGGGCCTGGATGCCGTTTGTGCCCTCGTAGATCATCGAGATCCGGGCGTCGCGGACGTACTGCTCCATGCCGTGGTCGCGGATGAAGCCGTGGCCGCCGTAGACCTGCATGCCGATGCTCGCCGATTCGAAGCCGAGATCGGTGAACAGCGCCTTCACGATGGGGGTCATCAGGGCGGAGAAATCCTCAGCCCGCCGCCGCTCGGCCGGATCGGGATGGTGCTCCATCACGTCGAGGCTTCGGGCGACCCAGGCGCCGAGCGCCCGGCAGCCCTCGTTGTACGCGCGGATCGTCATCAGCATCCGCCGCACGTCCGGGTGGACGAGGATCGGGTCGGCGGGCAGGTCCGGCCGCTTGGCGCCCGAGAGCGCGCGGCCCTGGAGGCGCTCCTTCGCGTAGGCGATGGCGCCCTGGTAGGCGGCCTCGCCCGCGCCGAGCCCCTGGATGCCGACCGACAGGCGCTCGCTGTTCATCATCGTGAACATCGCGCGCATGCCCTTGTGCGGCTCGCCCACGAGCCAACCCGTGGCGTCGTCGAACGACATCTGGCAGGTGGCCGAGGCCTTGATGCCCATCTTGTGCTCAAGGGCGCTACAGGTCACGCCATTGCGCTCGCCCGGCGAACCGTCCGCCCGCGGCAGGAACTTCGGCACGAGGAACAGGCTGATACCCTTCACGCCCTTGGGCGCGTCGGGGATCTTGGCCAGCACCAAGTGGATGATGTTCTCGGTGAGGTCGTGGTCGCCCGCCGAGATGAAGATCTTCGAGCCGGTGACGCGAAAGGACCCGTCGTCCTGCGGCACGGCCTTGGTCCGCAGGAGGCCGAGATCGGTGCCGCAATGGGGTTCGGTCAGGCACATCGTGCCGGACCACGTGCCGTCCACGAGCTTCGGCAGGTAGGCCGCCTTCAGCTCCTCCGAGGCGTGGCCCTCGATCGCCTGATAGGCCCCGTGGCTGAGGCCGGGATAGAGGCCGAAGGACAGGTTCGTGGAGCAGATCATCTCCTCGACGAGCTTGTTGATGCCCGCCGGCAGGCCCTGGCCGCCATAGGCGGGGTCCGCGCCCATGGCGGTCCAGCCGCCCTCCCGGAACGCCTTGTACGCCTCGGGAAAGCCCTTCGGCGTACGGACGACGCCGTTCTCCAGGCAGCAGCCCTCCTCGTCGCCGGAGGCGTTCAGCGGCAGCAGGCGCTCCGTGCAGAACTTGCCGGCCTCCTCCAGGATGGCGTCGGCGACGTCGGGGGTGAAGTCTTCCAGGCCCGGCAGGGGCTGGGCGTCGGCGTGCAACTCGTGCAGCACGAAGCGCATGTCGCGCAAGGGAGCCTTGTAGGTCTGCATCGGGTCAGTTCCTCACCGGCCGGCCGGTTTCGATCACGCTCTCGAACCGGTCGAGGGTCGCCTCCGTCCGCACGAGGCGCATGAAGCTGTCACGTTCGAGTTCGAGGATTGCATCCTCGTCCAGCGCATCCAGGATGTCGGCCTCGCCCCCGGAGAGCACTGAGGCCAGTTCCCCCGCCACGACGAGGTCGTGCTTGGTGGCGATGCCGCGACGGGCGAAGCCCTCCGCCGCCATGCGCATGGCGACCCCGCCCGCGGGGCCGGGCAGCGTCACAGTGACGGGCTTGGGTGCCTCGTAGCCCTCGATGAGCGACAGGGCCTTGGCCTTGGCGTCGGCGAGCAGCCGGTCGCGGTTCATGGTGATCCCGTCGCTCTCGCGCAGGAACAGGAGGTCGCGGGCCTCCTCCGCCGACTTGGCGACCGTGGCGGTCGAGATCGTCTCGAACACCTTGGCGGCGGCGGGCATCGGCCCCCTCGGCAGCTTCGGCGACGATTGCCAGCGGGCCAGCATCTCCTTGCAGCCGCCCCAGGCCGGCACGAGCCCGACGCCCGCCTCCACGAGGCCGATATAGCTCTCGGCATGGGCCTGCACGGCATCGCTGTGCAGAAGGATCTCGCAGCCGCCGCCAAGCGCCATGCCGGCGGGGGCGCTCACCACCGGGAAGGGCGCGTATTTCAGCTGACCGTAGGTCTGCTGACCGAGGCTGACCAGCTTCTCGATCTCGCCCCAGGCGGCGATGTTGGCGGCGAACAGGGCCAGCCCGAGATTCGCGCCGACCGAGAAGTTCGAGCCTTCGTTGTAGACGACGAGCGCCTTGTACTTATCCTTGATCAGCTTGATGGTCTTGCCGAGCAAGACCATGATCTGCTCGTCCAGCGCGTTCGACTGCGAGATGAACTCGAAGCAGACCACGCCGTCGCCGATATCCCACAGGGCGGCGGAGCCGTTCTTGAGGAGTGGCTTGGCGGACAGTTTGATGTCCTCCAACCGCAGAACGCCCTCGGGGCGGACGACATCCTTGTAGCCGCCCTCGGCCTGCAGCACCTGCCGACGGCCGTTCTCGACCCGGTAGAAGGTCTGGCCGTTGAGCCCGGCGAGGATCGGCGGGACGGCATGGCCGTCCTTCGCCAGCCGCTCGGCCACGTAGGCACCGCCGATCCTGTCGGTCAGCTCGAACGGCCCCCACTTCCAGTTGTAGCCCAGGCGCATGGCCTCATCGATGGCGGCGACCTCGTCGCTCGCCTCGCCGACGAGCCCGGCGGCATAGGCCAACGTCGGGCCGATCACCTTCCAGGCGTAGTCGCCGGCGCGGCCCTTCAGGTCGAGCACCGCGCGCGGGCCCTTGGCCTCCTTCAGCGCCGGCAAGTCGGCCTTCGCGGAGGGCCTGTACTCACCGGTCTTTAGGTCGATGGCTTCCTTGGTCTTCTGCCCGTCCTTCCGGTTCAGGCGGTAGAAGCCGCCCTTGCCCTTGCGGCCGGTGAAGCCCTCCGCGATCAGCTTCGTGACCACCGGCATCTCGCGATAGGTGGCGTGGAATGCGTCCTCCGGCGGCAGGGCCGCCCGCAGGCTCTTCGTGGTGTGCGGGATCAGGTCGAGCCCGACGAGATCGACGAGGCCGAACACGCCGGTCTTCGGGATGCCGAAGGGGCGGCCCATCACCGCGTCCGCCTCCTCCACCGGCACGTCGAGGTCGTCGGCCGCCGCGATGGCGTTCTGGATCCAGAAGATCCCGAGCCGGTTGGCGATGAAACCCGGCCGGTCCTTGCAGCGGACGATGCTCTTGCCGAGCTTGCGGTCGGCGAAGTCCGCCACGGTCTGGGCGAGCGCCGGATCGGTCTTCGGCCCCGTCACGATCTCCAGAAGCCGCATGTAGCGCGGCGGGTTGAAGAAGTGGGTGATGAGGAAGTCTCGCTGGAATGCCTCGGGCATCCCTTCGACCAGCGCGTCCAGCGGAATGGTCGAGGTGTTCGACGAGACCGCCGTGCCGGGCCGGCGCACGGCGTCGATCCGCTTGTAGAGCGCCTGTTTCGCGTCAAGCCGCTCGATCACCACCTCGATGATCCAATCGACCTCGCCGAGGCGGTCGAGATGGTCCTCGACGTTGAGCGTCTCCACGAGCTTGGCGGCCCGCGGGGACATGAAGGCGGCGGGCTCGGTCTTGAGCAGCTTCGCGATGGCGCCCTCGGCCAGCGCGTTCCGGCCGGCGGCGCCCTCGGGGACGATGTCCATGAGGAGCACCGGCATGCCGGCATTGGCGACATGGGCGGCGATGCCGGCGCCCATGACTCCGGCGCCGATGACGGCGACTTTGCGGATCCCGGTCATCAGATGCGCTCCAGAACGGTGGCGATGCCCTGGCCGCCGCCGATGCACTGGGTGGCCAGCGCGAAGCGACCGCCCTCGCGGGACAGGAGCGAGGCCGCCTTGCCGACGATGCGGGCCCCTGTGGCGCCGAGCGGATGGCCGAGCGCGATGGCGCCGCCGTCGATGTTGACGATCTTTTCGTCGAGGCCGAGGTCGCGCATGCAGGCGAGCGCCTGGGAGGCGAAGGCCTCGTTCAGCTCGACCACGCTTAGGGCGTCGGCGGCGATGCCCGCCCGGGCCAAGGCCTTGCGCGAGGCGACGACGGGACCCATGCCCATGATCTCCGGCTCGCAGCCCGCGACCGCGACCGAGGCGACCCGCGCCAGCGGCTTCAGCCCGTGACGGTTCGCGAAGCCTGCGCTGCACACCAGCACCGCCGAGGCGCCATCGGTCAGCGGCGAGGACGTGCCGGCGGTGACTGAGCCGTCCTGCTGGAAGGCGGGCTTGAGGCTGGCGAGACCTTCGGCGCTGGCATCCGCCCGGATGCAGCCGTCCGTCTCGACCGTGCCGCCCTTGGTGGCGATCGGGACGATCTCGGCGGCAAGCCGCCCTTCTCCCTGCGCCTTGGCCGCCTTGTGGTGGCTCGCCACCGCGAAGGCCTCCTGATCCGCACGGGAGATCTCCCAGCGGCGGGCGACGTTCTCGGCGGTGTCGCCCATGCCCATGTAGGCGCCGGGGCGCTTCTCATGGAGAGCCGGGTTCGGCATCGGGTTGAAGCCCATCATCGGCACGCGGCTCATGCTCTCCACACCCGCGCAGACGAAGGCCACGCCCGCGCCGAGGGCGATCTGCCCCGCCGCCATGTGGACCGACTGCATCGACGAGCCGCAGAAGCGGTTCACCGTGACGCCGCCGACGCCGAGGTCGAGATCGGCCATCAGGCCGATCAGGCGGGCGATGTTGAAGCCCTGCTCGCCCTCGGGGAAGGCGCAGCCGACGATCAGGTCCTCGATGTCCTTCGAGGGGATCCCGATGTCGGCGACCAGCTTGCGCACCACCTGCGCGGCGAGGTCGTCGGGACGGACCCGGGCGAGCGCTCCCTTCTTCGCGGGTGTGAAGGGCGAGCGGGCATAGCCCGCGATGACGATGTCGGTCATGTTTACCTCCCGGAAAGACTACGATGAGAGAGCGCCGGCGACGTCGCGGCTGCGGGCAGCCGCATCGCCTCCGCGAAGCCCTGGGCGCATGGGCTTGTGAAGTGCGGCCCGACCCACGCCTCCAGGGCGGGATGCAGTCCCGGGGATGCGGCCGGAAAGCCTGCCGGCGCCCGGCGGTGGCATCCCGCGGGCAGGCCGGCGCTGCGTCCGACTGAATCCTCGGTGCGCAGCAGTTCTTCGTCGCGAGACCGGCGACGGTTCTTGCGAGCCCTTGCTAGCGCGCGCGCCGCGTCTTGTCGGGCTCCGCGTCGTCGAGGCCGGCCAGAGCGTAAAGCCTGAGCTTCTCCAGTTCGCCGAGCGTCTCGATGAGCGCCTTCTGCTGATCGACGAGTTGATCGATCCGGCCCTGAACCTTCTTCAGAAGGTCGCGCCACTGCTCTCTCTGGGTCGGATCGGCCGCGTAGAGGTCGAGATATTCCTTGATCTCGCGGAGCGAGAAGCCCAACCGCTTGCCCCGTAGGATGAGGATCAACCGGACCTTGTCGCGATGGGCGAAGATGCGGGTATTCCCGGCGCGCTGCGGGGTCAGCAGCCCCTTGTCCTCGTAGAAGCGCACCGTCCTCGCCGTAACCCCCAATTCCGTGGCGAGTTGGGTCACGGTGTACAGCGTTTCGGACACAGACGGCCTTTTCGTGAAGAACGTCATCGTATGCCCCGAGGGTCCTTAGGGTCAACATCATGCCGAAGCCCGCCTGTTCATGGCCGCCAGCCCGGCCCGTTCGCGCTCCTCCGCGATCAGTTCCTTCTTCGACAGCTTGCCGACCGCGGTCTTCGGCAGGCTTGTCCGGATCTCGATTTCCCTGGGCATCTCGATCTTCGAGATACGCTCGGAGAGGAAGGCGCGAAGCTCATCGGGCGTCGTCGGGAACCCGGCGCGCAGCTTCACGAACGCCTTGGGACTTTCGCCGCGGTACGCATCCGGGATGCCGATCGCGACCACCTCTTCGACGGCCTCGTGCTCGTACAGTGCATCCTCGATCTGGCGCGGATAGACGTTGTATCCGCCACAGATGATGAGATCCTTGATCCTATCGACGAGGAACAGGAATCCCTCCGGATCGCGGTAGCCCACGTCCCCGGTCCTGAGCGCCCCGTCGACCAGAACCTCAGAGGAGTCGGCCGGACGGCGCCAGTAACCCGCCATGATCTGCGGGCCCCGGATGTAGACTTCGCCCTTTGCGCCAGCCGGCATCAGCCGATCGGGGCAGTTCGGATCCCGGATCTCGATGGTCGTGTCCACCAGTGGCAGGCCGACCGAACCCGCGCGACGCCGGGCGTCGAACGGATTGACGCTGACGACGGGCGAACTCTCCGTCAGCCCATAGCCTTCCGACAGCCGGCATCCCGTCAGCGCCTCGAAACGGGCCCCGACCTCGGCGGGCAGCGGCGCGCCGCCCGAGATGCACAGACGGATGGAGCGGAGATCGACGTCGGCCGTTTCCGCCGCCTTGTTGATCGCCGCGAAGATCGTCGGGACGGCCGGGAAGAACGTGGGCTTTGTTCGTGCGATCGTGGCGAGGAGTTCCTCGATCTTGAATTGCGGAACGAGGACGATCTGGGCGCCCATATCGAGGGCCAGATTCATCGCGACGGTCATCGCGAAGACGTGGAACAGCGGGATCACGGCGAGCGCTCGCTCTTGTCCGTCGCGCAGCCCTCCGCCCTGCATCAGGGGCGACAACTGACGAACGTTTCCGGCGAGATTGGCGTGGGTCAGCATCGCACCTTTGGGCACGCCGGTCGTCCCGCCGGTGTACTGCAGCAGCGCGACATCGTCCGGACGCGGTGCGGGACGTCGCTGGGTAGCGCTGCGGCCGGACAGCAGCTTCGAGAAGGAAACGTGCCGCGCATCGTCATGAACGCGGGCCTTTTCCGTCCGCTTGAACAGCCGATAGAGAACGCCGCGGCCGAAGGGCAAAGCATCCGCAAACGGACAGACGACCAGATGGCGAAGACCGGCCTCATCCGCCACGGCGGCGACGGGGCCATAGACCCGTTCTATGTCGGGCAAGACCATGATCGTCGTGTCCGAATCGAGGATCTGCGCTAGGCACTCCCGCGGGGTATAGAGTGGATTGTAGTTGACGACGGTTCCGCCGGACTTGAGAATGGCGAAGTAGAACACCACCGAATACGGCGAGTTCGGCAAGCACAGACCGACCTTAACGCCGTGTCCGACGCCGAGGCGGATGAGGCCCTCGGCCACGCGATCGGTCAGCTCGCCGACGTCACGATAGGTCCACTTCCGCCCGAAAAAATCGAGCGCCGGCCTGTCCGCGAAACGACGCACGGCCCGGTCGAATACCTCCGGCAACGTGTTCGGCTCACTGGCGGACAGACGTGGTGCCGAGGGTGCGGCTGCTTGCCTGCAACCGCCATCATCGTGGGTGGCCGACATGTTCCCCCCTTCCTGCGTCGCTCTCTTCGGAAGCGCTTCGTTCGAGCAGGTCTGGATTGACGTATACGTTAGTCTATATCCGCATAGGTAAACCAAACGCAAGCCCCCACCCCGGCATTCGATCGCGGCGGTGTCCGGTCGAACTTGGGTTCTGCCGCGCCCGACGGATGACGGGACGCCGGTGGTCGACCTTCGAGATCTCGCTGCCGACGAGGATCCGAGGCGCGGCCCGCCGTTCCGTGCCGAGATCGGCGGCCCTCACACCGCGCGCGCGAATATTTGCGCAACACGTCGTTGTGCGCTGCAGCGAGAGCGCCGTTGGTGCCCAAAGGCCACATCCATTGGCGATTACATTCGGCCGATCGAATTTCGGTGAGAAAGGGGCAATCCGTGCTTGCAACTTTTTGCAGCATTAGTCAGCATCATGACGTATAGGTTATGTTAGTGCCACAAGCCGGCGCGATGAGTCGGTCTCGGCACCTCGGCATCCGATCTTGCCAGCCGCCGTTTCTCCCGCCCGTGCCTGCTAAGCCTGGGCGCTCCGGAACGGACTCAAAATTCGAAATCCGCATCGGCTCAATCAGCGGATTCGTGTGGGGGAAACCATGAATTCACGCCTTCGCATCGGCTCGATTGCCGTCCTCACCGCGCTCTGCGCCGTTACGGAAGCATCTGCGGGCGCATTCGGCCTGCGGGAGCAGAGCACGCAGGCCCAGGGCCTGGGATTCGCGGGTGCGGCGGCCGGCTCCGGCGGCGTGTCGTCGATGTTCTGGAACCCGGCCGTCATCACGATGCGGCCTGGCTTCGTCACCGAGCAGAACCTCACGTATCTCGGTCCCTCTGCGACCATCACCCCGTCCACCGGCACCAACCCGGCCTTCGGGGGCCTCGGCGGCTCGGGCGATATCGGCCAGGGCGCGGTGCTCCCGGCGGGTGCAAGCTCTTACCAAATCAACGACCGCCTCTGGCTCGGCATCTCCACCGGCGCGCCGTTCGGCCTGACTACCAAGCCGAACGAGGTCTGGGCCGGCGAGGTCTACGGTCGCTCTTCGCGAATCTTCTCGCTGGTCTTCAACCCGGTCGTCGGCTTCAAGGTGAACGAGTGGCTCTCGGTCGCCGCCGGTCCGAACATCGAGTATTTCCGCCTAACCCTGCGCCAGGCCCTGCCGCTTCCCGGCCTGCCCCCGACGGCCTATCCCAGCTCCTTCCTGAAGGGTGAGTCCTGGGGTGTGGGCTTCACCGCGGGCGTGAACATCACGCCCTGGGAAGGGACGGCGCTCGGCATCGGCTACCGCTCCTCGGTGCATCACGACATCGACGGCTCGATCGGCGTGCCGATCCTCGCCCTGGCGCCGCTGGCCGGACAGGTGCGCGCAAACTTCAACACGCCGGAGAAGCTCAGCGTGGGCCTGACCCAGGCGGTGAGCCCGATCGCCCGCGTGTCCCTCGGCTTCGAGTGGGACAACTGGTCGAGGCTCGGCACCGTCGGCATCGTGTCGAAGACGCTGGGCGTACCGGTGAACTCCCTGCCGCTGAACTACAAGGACGGGTATTACTACTCGATCGGCGGTGAGTACGACGTGAACGCCGCCCTGACGGTGCGCGCCGGCTTCGGCTACGAGACTTCGCCGATCGACTTCAGCAACCGCTCGGTCCGCCTGCCGGACGGCGACCGCTACAGCCTGAACGTCGGTGCGAGCTACCGCTGGAACAATCAGCTGACGCTGAACGCCGCCTATTCTCACCTCTTCCTGGACCGCTCGCGTATCCTCGCGGGCATCGGGCGGGACTACAACGTTGGCAACATCGCCTTCGCGGGTGTGGTCGATTCGAGCGTCGACATCGTCTCGGTCGGCTTCCGCTACGCCTTCGGCGCCCCGCCGCCGCCGGCGCCCGTCCCGCTGGTCCGGAAGAACTGATCAGGTTTCCGCCCAGCATTTGTCTTGACGGTAAATCGCAGCCTTCCAGGCAGATCGTACGGGATTGTCCGCCGCAACGACCAGGATCTCGTCCAGCCGGGTCGTGTAGCGCGGCGAGCGCATCTCGAACTTGGTCGACCATGCCCGCGCCGGGGTGAACCCGGCCGCGGCTGGGACGACCGCCCCGCGCCCGAAGCGCCGGTTGCAGGCATCGAGCGCCGCCATCAGCGCGGCCCCCGCTCGCGGTCGAGCTGGCCGAGGCCGGGTATCGCTCGCTGGGAGGCGTGGAGAGGCAGGAGGTCCGTCGTGACCACTCCGGCCTTCGAATAACAAAAGCCGTCCCGCCAGGTCTTGCGGACGCCATGCAGTGCGGCCTTCACCAGCACCAAAGTGTCGTTCGACGATTCCGGCAGGGTCACCACCGTCGAGACCGACCGCTGCAGCCGAGTCCGGTCGTGCTCGGAGGTGCGGAAGAAGACCGTGACGTGGTCGGTTCCGAACCCCTCCCGGCGGAGCTTTTCCCCGAGCCGGGTCGCGTTGGCGGCGACCGCCTGCTCCATCGTTGCGTGATCCTCGACCCGGTCGGAGAAGCTCCGGTTCACGGCGCAGCCCTTCCGAGTCGCGGCGACCTCCTCCAGGTCGAGACAGGCCTCGCCGCGTAGCTGCCGCAACAGCCGCTCGCCGACCACTGTCATGGCCTTGCGCACCGCCCGGGGGTCGAGATCGCGCACGTCGGCGGCGCTCTCGCACCCCAGCGCCCCAAGCTTGCGGGCGTTCACCGGGCCAACGCCCCAGATGTCCTGCGTCAAGTTCTGGGCCATCCAGTGGTCGTGGGCGGGTCGGTCCGGTCGTAGCCCGAACGGCTCTGTCAACAAGTGGAGCGGGAATACGGGTATCGGCACCCGCCATGTCTGCTTTGGAGATGCCATCGAACCCCTGCGAACGACTGGCTTGGGCGCACAGCCGAACGACCGCTTTTGCGCCTGTCGGCTATCCGGCATGGCGTAATCTGGCCGAAAGCGGTCTGGCAGCTTTCGGTCGCGCGAGGCGCTAAACCGGACACCGCAGCGTTCTCGCTGCCGGCTACCGACGGATACCTTTTCTCGACATTTGAATTTCCGACGCAGTATTCCAAGAGAATCCGGCAGCCTCGGCGGGCGCAACACATGCATAGACCGCGTTTGTTGAAAAACTTTCCTTTTATCTGCATCGCTGAGCGCGCTACCTATCGTTGAATTCCGATTGGGCAAGCAATGTGGAACAGCGCAGCTAGAACTCATCCTTGCCGGTCAGCTCACAGAGAGAAGCTGGAACTGTCCGTCCGCTACAGATGCGCCTTCAGACAACAATCGCCGGCATCTTCTCCTGACACCGACCGAAGACAGAGATATGATTTTGTATAATAATTCTGCATATGTTTAACCGATACTATTATTTATTTTTGCACCAGGCCAGAAACATTCTGACACCTTCTCTTACTTGAGCTTCAATTTCGATTGAAGAAGGACGCTCACCTAGAAGCATTCGCTCTCGGATCTGTCCTGTCGTCACGGACACAAACAACTGAACGGCGGTCGAGACATCCTTGATCACGAGCACACGTCGAGCGACTTGATCGGTGAGATACGCCGTCACGACTTCACGGAACGCGTCGGTGCTCTCTCGATAAAGCGTTACGAGGTGGGGGAAGCGACCGGCTTCCGTGATGACAAGCCTGTAGAGTCCGAACTCACGCTCCGATGTCCAATGGTAGGCGGTGGTCAGGGCAAAGGTCGTCAGACCTTGCTCGGGGCTGATTGAGCCATCCATCAGCTCCTGTGCCAGTCCTTCGCGCGAGGCCTCCGTTAGGTGAACCACGACTGCCAGCAGCAACTCGTCCTTTGTGGCGTAGCGCGCGTAGATCGTCTTGGGCGAAACTCCTGCGGTACGGGCTACACGCGCGATATTTGCCCCCTCATAGCCGTATGTCAGAAACTCGGCAGTGACGATGTCCATCAGCCGATCCTGACGTGCCTGGATCGTTGCCGCGCGCGGGCGTCCGGGGCTGAGGGCACGCTTCCGCGACGCCAACGGCGACGCCTCTTTCTGGCTTGTCGTCACTGCATACCTCCCCGTGACATTCCTACTTGAAAAGGAACTTATTATTTCCTTTATGGTTCTACGACGGGGCGCATCCAGAGAGCCGCATCATGTCGCGTTTGACACTCCTAATCCTATTCCTCGTCGTCGGTACCAGTCTCAACGGCGCCGCTGCCGAGACAAGTATCACGGAAGCGACCTTGGCGTGTCGCAGCGACGTCCTGCGCCTGTGCGCTGAGGACGTGCCCAACCGTCCGGCGATCATCGCCTGCATGCATCAACACCGCGAGCAGTTGAGTGCTCGGTGCGGTGCCGTGTTCGATGAGGGGACGAGCGCGCCATCCTCCGCCGGGAGGTCACACGACTGACGCTCCGCGTCCTCCAGTGACTGCCGCCACCGGCGCTTGCCCCTTCGACGGAGTGTCATCCATGAAGGTCGTCGTCGACCTCAACCGCTGCCAAGCTTACGCGCAGTGCATCTACGCCGCTCCCGACCACTTCGCCCTGCATGGTGCAGAAGCGTTGGTCTACGACACGGCACCCGACGAAGCCGCTCGAGCCGAGATTGAGCGCGCGGTGCAGGCCTGCCCGGTGCGTGCCATTACTGCGACGAGCGACGTTCCGGCCCTTATGCCGCATAAAGTGGGCGACCGATGACAGCGCCCACCGAAGCTCCTCGCCAGATCGTCATCGTCGGCGCCTCGCTCGCGGGCCTGTCCGCGGCGCACGCACTGCGTGACGTGGGCTACGAAGGCAGGATTGTTCTGATCGGTGACGAGAACGAGCCGCCCTACGATCGTCCGCCGCTGTCGAAGCAGGTGCTCCGCGGCCTGTACAGCGCGGAAACATCCCTGCCGCAACGGGCCGATCTGAACGCCACGTTCCGCCTCGGGGTCGGTGCATTGGGGCTCGATACGCTCGCACATCGTATCTACCTCTCGGACGGCACACAGATCGTATACGACCGGCTGCTTATCGCGACCGGGACTCGGGCACGCCCGTGGCCGAACGGTGCGGAAGCAGCTTCCTCGAACGTGTACACGCTTCGCGGCCACGCGGACGCAGAGCATCTTGCGCGTGGCCTCGCCGGGAAACCGCGCCGCGTGCTCATCATCGGTGGCGGGTTTATCGGCTGTGAGATCGCGTCGTGCTGCCGCGATCTCGGCCTCGACGTGACCCTGGCGGTGCGCGGTGCGCTCCCGTTGGTTCATGCCCTGGGTTCCGTCACGGCCGCTTTCATGCGGGACGTAATCCGCGACCGCGGCGTGGACCTCCGACTGGAGACAGAAGTCGCGCGATTTCAACCCGACGCGGATAGCCGGGTCGTCGCGGCCATCCTGCGCAACGGCCAACGGATCGAGGCCGATTGCGTCGTCGCTGCCCTCGGCGCCCTGCGCAACACTGAGTGGCTGGCCGGTGCAGGCTTGGCGGTTTCGCCTAAAGGCGTCCGGGTGGACACCCACTGCCGCGTCCTCACCGCCACTCGGGCAGTTGTGCCGGATGTCTTCGCGGCCGGCGATATCGCTCACTGGCCGAGCGCCATCTACGGCAACCGCCTCCTCGCCGTCGAGCATTGGGGCAACGCGGTCGCTCAAGCGGAGACGGCAGCCCGGAACATGGTCGCCGGTGAAGCGGGACTAATCCCCTACGACCACCTGCCGGACTTCTGGTCGCAGCAGTTCGGCCTCAACATCAAGCTCGTTGGCCTGCCGACCGGGGCCAACCAATTCGCCGTCGTGCAGGGTTCGTTGCGGGATCGCCGGTTCATCGGCGTGTACGGCGCGCAGGGGCGAACTGTGGCCGCTGTCTCCGTAGACAGCGCCCGCTGGCTGCCCGCCTACCGGGCGGCGGTGGCGGAGGCGACGCCTTTCCCACCGATCGTCGGCGCTCTCGACCAAGCCGACATCCGGCCTCAACCGCTGGCCCGGGCCGTGTCCTGACCGCATCCCGCACCACCGTCCGACAGGAGCTCACCGTGAACGGCACGCTGTTCCAGCAGATCCTCGATCCGGCCAACCGCGCCGACCCGTACCCGCTCTACGCCGAGATGCGCCGGACGCCCGTGAGCCGCCAGGACGACGGCAGTTACGTCGTGAGCACTCACGCGGAACTCTACCGCCTCCTGCACGATCCGCGCATCAGCTCGGAGGATCTGCCCGATCCGCCTCTATTCCGCTGGACCGGGCATCCACTGAGCGATCTGTTCGTGCGCCCGGTCCGCAGCCGGATCACCGCGCGCCATCGTCCCTTCATCTTCCGCGATCCGCCAGACCACGACCTCCTGCGCCGGCAGGTCATGCGCGAGTTCGCACCTGCTCGCGTGCGGGCGATGCACCGTAAGGCGGAGCAGCTCACCCACGCCCTCCTCGACGGGCTGCGGGACCGGACCGACCTCGATCTGGTCGACGATTTCTCCTACCCCCTGCCAGTCACGGTGATCTGCGAGCTGCTCGGCGTCCCGCGCGAGGACGAGCCCCGGTTCCAAGGATGGGCGACTCAGCTCGCCACCGCCCTCGAACCGGACCGGCGTACGGACCGCGAGAACGCCGGCAGGACTGAGGAAGCGTTCACGGCGATCACCGACTACCTGCAGGGATTGATCAAAGAGAAGCGCCGGGCGCCGCAGGACGACCTGCTCTCCGGGCTCGCAGCCGAGCACGACGGCGAGCGGATGAACGACCACGACCTCGTGGCCACGGCCGTCCTCCTCCTGGTCGCGGGTCACGAGACGACCGTGAACTTGATTACCAACGGCGTCCTTACGCTGCTCCGCTTCCCCGAGCACCTGGAACGCCTGCGCCGAGAGCCGGAAGTCGCGCCGCGGCTGATCGAGGAGTTGCTGCGCTACGAGCCGCCCGTCCACTATCGCACGCGGCTGGCGCGCGCCGACATCGCGATCGGTGGAACCACGATCCCGGAAGGGGCGCCGGTGGTGCTCCTGCTCGCCTCCGGCAGCCGCGACCCGCTGCGCTTCGCTGATCCGGACCGCTTCGTTCCCGACCGCGCGAACAACCAGCACTTCGGGTTCGGCGGCAGCCTGCACTACTGCGTGGGCGCGCCGCTCGCGCGGATCGAGGCGGAGGTCGCACTCGTGGCATTGGCCCAGCGGCTGCAAGCGCCGCGGCTTCTCGCCGACCCACCGCCATACCGCCCCGGCGCCTCGCTGCGAGGCCCACGGCACTTGCTTTTGGCCATCGACGCCGTCACACCGAGCGCATCGGCGGAGCTCGCGGCATGAGTACGCTCGACGGGAGTTCTCACCGCGACGCCGGAAGGCCCTATCTTCGCTACACGCCGGATGTCGAGGTTCAACAACCCGATGAGGCGGCCCTGACGGCCGAAATCCTCGACGTCATGGCGCGCTCGAACCATGTGGCGTTCGAGCGGCATCGTCACGCGGTTCGCGACGCCCACGCGAAGAGCCACGGCATCCTCACGGGCGAGCTTGTCATATCTGACGGGCTGCCGGCATACCTGCAGCAGGGGATCTTCGCACGACCCGCCGTCTATCCCGTCGTCGTGCGCCTGTCCTCCGCGCCCGGCGACATCCACTCCGATACAATCCCGGCTCCGCGCGGCATGGCGATCAAGGTGCTCGGGGTCAAGGGCGAACGCCTTCTGCATGAGGATGCGGGAGGCAACCAAGACTTCCTGCTGGTCAACATCCCCGTACTCAGCTTCGGTACCATCCAGGCCTACAGGCAGCTCGTCGATCTCCTGGAAAAGAACGCCCGAAATCCAGCCTTCCTGCAGCGGGCGCTCGCCGGCGCCGCGCGCGGGATCGAGTCGGCGGCCGAAGCGATCGGTCTCACGCCCGGCGCGACCCTGCGCGGGTTGGCCCGGGACAACGCGCACCTGCTCGGCGAGACCTACCACTCCATGGCGGCGCTCCGCTTCGGCGACCACGTCGCCAAGATCAGCGCCGCGCCGTTGTCCGCGAACGTGAGGGCGCTGGCGGGCAAGGAAGTCGGCCCGGTCGACGATGGGACTATGCGCAATCTCGTAGTCGAGCACTTCCGGACGGCAGGGGCCGAGTATCAGCTGCGTGCCCAGCTCTGCACCGATCTCGCGGCGATGCCAGTCGAGGATGCGTCGGTGCTCTGGCCGGACGATCTCTCCCCGCATCAGCCGATTGCGACCCTGCGGTTCCCACCGCAGGATGCCTACTCTCCGACCCGGCGTGTCTACGGCGACGACGTGCTCTCGTTCAATCCTTGGCACGGCATCCAGGAGCACCGGCCACTCGGCTCGATCATGCGCGTGCGCATCGCCGCCTACGAACGGTCGAGCGCACGTCGACACATGCTGAACGCACAGCCACGCGTCGAGCCGACGTCGATCGAGCAGATACCTGACTGAAGGGATCTCGAACCCCAGACGCGACAGGAGCCACCGATGACCGACAGCCACGACGCCCCGCAGATCGACGAGACCCGTCTCCGGGCGATCCGCCGCCGGATCGAGGAGGTTGCGGGCGACGCGCCGCAGCTCGCCAAGCTTGCGCTCGAACAGATGATGACCAAGCACAATCCCGACTTGAAGGGCTCCGCGGGCTCGGCCGGGCGGATCGGTGCACAGTCCGGCAACGTCTCGGAGCTGACGGCGATCGCCAGGCTGAAGCCTGGAGGCGCCGAACGGCTGCGGCGCATCTTCGGCCTGGTCAACGGCAACTTCGACGGCGCGCAGAAGGTCGGCACACTCCACGACATGCGCTTCGCCTTCTTCGACGATGACACGCGCATCCTGTTCGCCACCACCTACGACGGCGACTGGGACACGTACATCAACGACTTCGCCACCAAGATCCCGGATCTGATGGATCTGCTGTTCCAGTCGGTTGAGGGCTGGCCGGGGATCAAGAGCCCGAAAGTCAAGGACTTCATCGCCGGACATCAGATCACCGCGGCCGGCTGGTTCGTGGCCAACCCACAGGTCACGGTCGTCGACGTGCGCCGGCTCCAGCGCTTGGAGCGCGCGTTCAACGAATTCCTGGACAAGGTGGGTTGAAGCATGTCGATCATCGAACGACTCGCATCGCGCTTCCGCAGAGACACCGTCTCGCTGGAGCTCGACGACATCCAGGCGCTGATCCTGCGCAGCCGTCCCGAGCCGTACGTCGGCATCCACGCCATGCTCCACTTCGACGACGCGGAGGGTGCGCGCGACCTGCTCGGACGCCTTGCTCCCCACATCGCGTCGGCCGACACGTGGACCGACGAACTCGATCACTGGATCGGCGTGGCCATCAGCTACGAAGGGTTGAAGGCCCTTGGTCTGCCTGAGGCCCAGCTCAAGACCTTCCCGCTGCCCTTCCAGCAGGGCATGGCCGCACGCGCGCCGCAGCTGCGCGATCAGGGGCTCAACGCGCCGGAGAACTGGGACGCGGTGTTCACGCCCGGCCGGTGCCACCTCGCGCTGACCATCTATGCGGTCGACGATGCCGCCCTCGATAGAGCACTCGCGAGCGCCCGCGCGGAGCTCGACCGTGCTGTGGGGGTGACACTTCTCGGAGAGCACCGCTTCGGCGCGCCCGAGGGCGCGAAGAACCCGTTCGGCTTCCGAGACTCAATCTCGCAGCCAGCGATCGAGGGCAGCGGCGTCGCCCCGCTGCTCGGCGAGGCACGGCCGATCAAGGCTGGCGAGTTCATCCTAGGCTACCCGAGCGAGACCGGCGTGCCACTCGCGATGCCTGTGCCAGCCGTCTTGGGGCGGAACGGCACCTTTGTGGTGCTGCGCAAATACCAGAGCCGCGTCGGCTGCTTCAACGCCTTCCTGAAGGCCAACGGCGAGACGACGGAGGCGCGTGAGCGCCTCGCCGCCAAAATGTTCGGGCGCTGGCGCTCAGGCGCACCCCTTACCCTTGCGCCCGACACTGACGATCCCGAACTCGGCGCTGATCCGCGCCGCAACAACGACTTCGCCTACGCGGACGACCCGAGAGGGCGTCTCGTCCCGCTCGGCTGCCATATGCGCCGGCTCAACCCACGCGACGCCGAGCTGACACTGCTCACCGACGTCAATATCCACCGCATCATCCGCCGCTCCAGCACCTTCGGGCCTGTCTACTCCGAGGACGTGGTACCGGCGGACGATGCCAAGGGCGAGCGGGGCATCTTCTTCATCTTCGTCAGCGCGCGCGCTTACGATACGATCGAGTTCATGCAGCAGGAGTGGATCAACCGCGGCAACTTCATCGACCTCGGGGAGGAGCGAGATCCGGTCGTGGGGTTGCACGAGGGTGAGCAACGCTTCACGATCCCGCAGGCTCCGGCACGCAAGCGCATCGACGGCGTGCAAACCTTCAACGTCATGAAAGGTGGCGAGTACCTATTCATGCCGAGCCTCTCGGCGCTGAACTGGCTAGCCAAAGCCGGATGGCGCAATGCTTCCAAACACGACTGACATAATTGGTCCCAGTGCGGTATGTCGAAACTAAATCGGTCAGATAATGGGCCGAGAAGAATCATTCAATTTGAATCGAAATCCCCGAGTCTCATCTGTTGCAGCGAGCCGCGCGAACACAAACCTGTTGCGATGATCAGCCGATCGCAGGGAAGAATACCGACTGTCTCGCGAGCGGTGCTCGTCGTACTGCTATTTCGTAAGCTGCCCTTACGCGAATGGCCTATCGAGCCGGTAGCGTCCGCTTACGGGACGTCGGCAGGACCTTCTGAATGACCGGGACGGGCGCGCAGCCGAATGTCAGGTCCTGCGCGCGCCGGCAATTCGGCGTGACGAAGTATGGCCACAAGCGGCCTGTCCTGTGTGGATGGCTCCCGCATTGCAAGTGGCGAATTGAGCTTCTGACGCGTTGGTCGGGTGCAGTCTTGTGTCCGGCCTGTCGATGCAGTCGTTCATGTTGACCGCTGGCCCTGATGGTATCCGCGAGCTGGGTCCCACTCTGCTTCGCGGGCTATGACGCCCTGGACAGGCGGCGGGGTGTCCCGGCTCCCGGTCTGACCGGTTCGCCATCAACTCTCATCGTCCTCGCAACCTGGAAACGTCTCCTTCGCGTGCTGTCAGGCGGCCGTGGCCGCCGGTGCGCGGTAGGTGCCGCCGCGGGTCATGATCGCCCAGGCGACCCGCGCCGTGCGATTGGCCGCCGCCACGGTCACCACGCGCACCGGCTTACGCTGCAGCAGCGCCGGCAGCCGCGGGTCGACCGAGGTCGGTGTCGTCTTCGCACGCCGGATCAGAGAGGTCATGCCGACCACGAGCAGCCGGCGCAGGTAGCGGTCGCCCATGCGCGAGATCCGGCCCAGGCGCTCTTTGCCGCCACTGCAGTTCTGCAGCGGTGTCAGGCCCAACGAGGCCGCGAACTGCCGACCGGAGCGGAAGCGTTCGGGCTCGCTCACCGAGGCGGCCAACGCGGTTGCCGACACGATGCCGACACCCGGGATCGTCGCCAGGCGCTGCGACAGGTCGCTGTCCCGATGCCAGGCGAGCAACTCCTTCTCCAGTCGGGTGAGTTGGATCTGCAAGGCACCGATCTGATCGGCCAACCCGGTCACCACGCGCTGGGCTAACGGCGGCACCTCGGCCGCGTCGCCGGCCGAGAGTCGGGCCGCCAGTTCGAGCGCGTGCCGCAGGCCCCGCGCCATCTCGATCCCAAACTCAGCGAGCAGGCCGCGGATCATGTTCACCAGCTGCGTGCGTTGCTTGACCAGCAGGTCGCGCGTCCGGTGCAGCGCCAGCGCCGCCTGCTGCTCGGTCGACTTCACGGGCACGAAGCGCATGCTCGGGCGCGTCACCGCCTCACAGATGGCTGCGGCATCGTTCGCATCGGTTTTGCCGCGCTTGACGTACGGCTTCACGTAAGCCGGCGGCATCAGCCGCACGTCGTGGCCGAGGCTCATGAGCTCCCGGGCCCAGTGGTGCGCTGTGCCGCACGCCTCCATGCCGACCAGGCATCGCGGCAGCTTGGCGAAGAACGGCACGACCTGCGCCCGCCTCAAGGCCTTGCGCACGACGACGTGCCCAACTGCATCGACGGCGTGAACCTGAAAGATGCTCTTGGCCAGATCGATGCCGACGGTGGTGATCTCCATGGGGATGGCTCCTGCATGAGCGTGGCTGCTGCTTTGACAGCAACCACATCTTGGCATCGAGACGCCGTCAGTCGGAGCGGGAGCCATCCACCCCATCTGCTTCGGAGCAGGTCCGCTTGAAAATTCGACAGCCTCCTATCGACCCGACCCGGCCGCGCGGACGGCCGCCTGCGTCTCCCGTAAGCAGCCATCTGTCGGTAGTCCCGCAACTCGGCTCGGGAAGGAAACCGGACCTCAGTTTGCAGACACCGCGATCCGATAGGGCGATACCTCAAATGGGCTGACGCGGATGTGCGCGCCGTCGTCCTTGAAGACCGCCAGCTCGTGCAGCCGCCCGCCAACGACGTGAAGCAGGAGGTTGACCGCCGGGCCAGACAGCTCATCGCCATCCCGGTAACGGCCTTCTACCGGGACCCGCCGGGCGACCGCGACGGGCTCGCCCTCAACCCGGAACCTCAGGCTGCCCTCGTCGTCAATCCGACGCACTAGGGCGGTCCGAGCTTGTTCGGCGAGCCCGTCCCTGCCGGGGAAGTCGGCGGCAAAAAGGCGGTCGAGCACGGCCCGCTCGCGCGGCGCCGGTACACGCCAATCAACGACTGCACTCCAAGGTACGGCCAGCGACGCCGCGGCCGCGAGATCGCTCTCGCGCAGCCACGCGATCACGGCATGCGCCTCTCGCTCGGCGGCTGCGGCCGAGTCGAACAGACCGGACCAGCCAAAACCAGCGCCATCCCACCGCGACCACGAGCCATTCTCATCGTCCTCGTGGCGGAGGATGCCCTCCCCATAGGCGTATTGGCTGCCGGGGGTCTTGAAGACCCAGACGCAACGCAGGCCGTCCGGGCTCGACCACTGCCCAACGAGATTGCCCGCCCCATGCAGGTGCGCATCGCGCAGGCCGAGGAGCGCGCGGGCCGCTCGCGTTCGGTTGGCAGGCGGCAGCGACAGATGCATTGCCTCGATTTCGATCCGCACGAGGTGTGCGATGAGCACGTCCTCGAACACTGCTGTGTCTCGCACCAGGATGACGAAGTCGGGAACGTAGGCATCGTACTCGTCCGCTGGTCCGGCCGTCCCGAGGCCGATTGGATCCCAAACCCAGCGCAGCACCTCGGCAACGTGCGACGCCAGTTCCCCGTTGTCGCCTTCATCAGGCATCGCACCCTCTCGGCATCCTGTTCATTTGCCATGCGGCTCATTCGGCCATCGACACCGAGAGCCCGCAAGGGGTCGAGAGCGGGCATGGCGACGATGTCCGCTTCCCGACCTTGTCGTCCGGAAGGGGACCGGCAGAAATCCACCCATCTGAGACGTTCGTCCGGGCACTGGGCGGCGGCAGATGCTGGCCGTAAGCCGAAAGGCCGCTTCGGAGCAGGGCCACCGCAAAAGCGGACAGCCTTCTGCCGATCCGTCCCGGCCATCCAACGAGACGCTAGCGCTTCTCCAGAGTTATCATTCGCAGGGACAGCTGCGGTGTGGTTGCAGTAAGGAGGCTGGTGAGCCTCATTCTCCGGCCGATCTCATTCTTTAGCCCTGGCAATCTCGGACTGAAGCTCCGGCACGACCTGGAACAGGTCACCGACCAAGCCGTAATCGGCGATCTGGAAGATGGGGGCGTCCTCGTCCTTGTTGATTGCGACGATGACCTTCGAGTCCTTCATGCCGGCGAGGTGCTGGATGGCCCCGGAGATCCCGACCGCCACGTAGAGATCCGGCGCGACCACCTTGCCCGTCTGGCCTACTTGCCAGTCGTTGGGGGCGTAGCCCGCATCCACCGCCGCCCGCGAGGCGCCCACGGCGGCACCGAGCGTGTCGGCCAGCGGCTCGATCAGTTCGTGAAACTTGTCCGACGAGCCGAGGGAGCGGCCACCGGAGACGATGATCCGCGCCGAGGCCAGCTCCGGCCGGTCGGACTTGGCAATCTCCTCGCCCTTGAATGTCGAGCCGCCGGCCTCCGGGGTTGCGGCGGATACGAGCTCAATCGGGGCGACGCCGCCGCCCTCGGCCGCCGCCGCGAAGGCCGCCGTGCGCACGGTGATCACCCGCTTTCCATTGGGAGCCTGCACGGTCTGGATCGCGTTCCCGGCGTAGATCGGCCGCTCGAACGTGTCAGACGAGACCACCTTAATGATATCAGAGACCTGCGGGACATCCAGCAGCGCGGCCACCCGTGGCAGGACGTTTTTACCGGTGGTCGAGGCGGAGGCGATGATCGTCGTGTACGGCTCGGCGAGCGACGCGATCAGCGCGCCCACCGGCTCGGCGAGGTCGTAATCGTAGGTGCCGTCCTCGGCGTTCAGGACCTTTTCGATGCCGTCGAGCCTGGCCGCTGCCTCCGCGACGGGCCTGGAGCCGGCGCCCAGGACCAGAGCATGGATCGAGGCGCCGATCGTCCTGGCGGCGGTGAGCGCCTTCAGCGTCCCATCCTTGATCTGGCCGTTGCCGTGCTCAACGAAGAGGAGTGTCGTCATGGTTGTCTGCGCTCTTTAGGGTGGTGGCGCAAGGCTCGATCTGGGAGGCGAGCCTCGCCTGCGGATCAGATGACGCCGGCTTCGACCTTGAGCTTCTGGACGAGCTCGGCCACCGACGCGACCTTGACGCCGGCGGAGCGGCCCGGCGGCTCGGCGGTCTTCAACACGGTCAGCTTCGGGGTCACGTCGACGCCGAGGGTGTCGGGCGCCAGTTCCTCCAGGGGCTTCTTCTTGGCCTTCATGATGTTGGGCAGCGAAGCGTAGCGCGGCTCGTTGAGGCGCAAGTCCGTCGTCACGATCGCCGGCAGCGTCAGGCTGAGGGTCTGAAGGCCGCCGTCCACCTCTCGGGTCACGTCGAGGCTGCCCTCGTGGGGCTCGATCCTGTAGGCGAAGGTGCCCTGCGGCCAGCCCAGTAGCGCCCCGAGCATCTGCCCGGTCTGGTTCGAATCGTCGTCGATCGCCTGCTTGCCGAGGATGACGAGCTGCGGGCTCTCCTTCTCGACGACGGCCTTCAGAAGCTTGGCGACGACCAGGGGCTCGCAGGCGACGTCGGTCTTGATGAGGATCGCCCGGTCGGCGCCCATCGCGAGCGCCGTGCGCAGCGTCTCCTGCGCCTGCTGCGGGCCGATCGACACCGCGACGATCTCGCTGGCCTTGCCCTTCTCCTTCATCCGGATCGCCTCCTCGACGGCGATCTCATCGAAGGGGTTCATCGCCATCTTGACATTGGCGAGTTCGACGCCGGATCCATCCGGCTTCACCCGGATCTTCACGTTGTAGTCGACCACCCGCTTGACGGGCACCAGAATCTTCATGGCGAACGCGATCCTTCCGAATTCTTCTCCGGGCGTGGGCGATTGCTTCTCAGAAGAACGCCTGTAGACCCGTCTGCGCCCGTCCCAGGATCAGGGCGTGGACGTCGTGGGTGCCCTCGTAGGTGTTCACCGTCTCGAGGTTCTGGGCGTGCCGCATCACGTGGTACTCGCCCATGATGCCATTGCCGCCGTGCATGTCCCGGGCGACCCGGGCGATGTCCAGCGCCTTGCCGCAATTGTTGCGCTTGATCAGACTGATCATCTCCGGCGCCATCTTGCCCTCGTCCATCAGCCGCCCGACCCGCAGCGAGGCCTGGAGGCCCAGCGTGATCTCGGTCTGCATGTCCGCGAGCTTCTTCTGGACGAGCTGCGTCTGCGCCAGCGGTCGGCCGAACTGCTTGCGCTCCAGCGTGTAGTCCCGCGCCCGGCGCCAGCAATCCTCCGCCGCGCCCATGGCGCCCCAGGAGATGCCGTAGCGCGCCCGGTTCAGACAGCCGAACGGGCCCTTAAGGCCCGAGACGTTCGGGAGCAGCGCGTCCTCGCCGACCTCCACATCCTCCATCACGATCTCGCCCGTGGTGGAGGCGCGCAGGGACAGCTTGCCCTTGATGGTCGGGGTCGAGATCCCCTTCATGCTGCGCTCCAGGACGAAGCCGCGGATCGCATTGTCATGCGCCTCCGACTTTGCCCAGACGACGAACACGTCGGCGAAGGGCGCGTTCGAGATCCACATCTTGGCGCCCGACAGGCGGTACCCGCCCGCCGTCTTGACCGCCTTGGTCTTCATGCCCGCCGGGTCCGAACCCGCATCCGGCTCGGTGAGGCCGAAGCAGCCGATCCATTCGCCCGAGGCGAGCTTCGGCAGGTACTTCCGGCGCTGCTCCTCCGAGCCGTAAGCATGGATCGGGTACATCAC
>NZ_BBUX01000038.1:0-51773 GCF_000974725.1 Methylobacterium sp. ME121 | reverse complement strand
CGGTCCGGGTCAGCACCTCGCCGCGCGCCGCCGCCTCGGCGACCCGGGCGTTGTAGCCGTCGATGTTGCGCACCGCGATCTTGGCCATCTTCTTGTAGCGCTCCTCCATCTCGCGCACGGCCCACTTGAGGGCGATGACCGCCTTCTTCGGGTCGGTGACCACGGGGGAGAGCAGGTGCGGGATGCCGTCGTAGACCGACAGCTCCAGCATCTTCGGGTCGACCATGATCAGGCGGCACTCCTCCGGCTTGAGCCGGTAGAGCAGGCTGAGGATCATGGTGTTGATCGCCACCGACTTGCCCGAGCCGGTGGTGCCGGCCACCAGCAGGTGCGGCATGCGCGCGAGGTCGGCGATGATCGGCTCGCCGCCGATGTTCTTGCCGAGGCACAGCGCCAGCTTGTGCTTGCTCTCGGCGAAGTCCGTCGAGGCCAGGAGTTCGCGCAGGTACACCGTCTCGCGCTTGGCGTTCGGCAGCTCGATGCCGATGGCGTTCCGGCCGGGCACGACCGCGACGCGGGCCGAGACCGCCGACATCGACCGGGCGATGTCGTCGGCGAGCGCGATCACGCGGCTGGACTTGGTGCCGGGGGCGGGCTCGAGCTCATAGAGGGTGACGACCGGGCCCGGCCGCACCGCCAGGATGTCGCCGCGCACGCCGAAATCGCCGAGCGTCGCCTCCAGCAGCGTGGCGTTCTGCTCCAGGGCATCGGCCGAGATCAGGCTCGCCTGGGACGGGCCGCGGGGGGCCGCCAGCAGGTCGAGGGCGGGCAGGGCGTAATCCTCGGGGCGGACCGGCGGCGCGGGGGCGCGCCGGGCCGGCACGGGCGCGGCGGGCGGCGGGGCCACCCGCGACGCGGTCGGCTCGGCCCGCGGCGGGATCGGGCGCTGCGGCGCCTCGAACGTGTCCGGATCGTCCTCCGCGTCGTCCCGCGGCGGCGCGGCGCGGCGGGCCGGCGCCGCGGTGGCGTCCTCGGAGGCGTCGAAGACGGGCTCGCGCCGGCTCGCGCCGGCCTGCCGGCCCTCGGGCAGGTGGTCGGCCCAGGGGAGATCGGCGTCCGTGAAGGCGCGGCGGGCCGCGAGGGCGGGCGACGCGCCGTCGATCGGCTCGGCCCGGCCCGCGCGCCACGCGGCGATCCGCTCGGCCGCGGCGCCGCGCAGGCCCATCAGCCCCTGCGCCAGGGCGCCGACACCGACGAGGCCGAGGCTCGGCTCATCGGAATCCTCGCGCTCGTCCCGGCCCGAATCCCGGCCCCGCGCCGGCGCGCGCCGGACGGGGTAGGGGTCGTCGTGCAGGGGTTCCTCCTCGACGGCGCCGAATCGGCAGGCGCCGGTCAGGCTGAGGATCGCCACCGCGGCGTAGCCGAAGCCGACGAGGTGGGCTGCCGCCGACGAGACCGCGCCGACGATCACCCGCGCCATCGACAGCAGGCCGTCGCCGGCCACGCCGCCGAGGCCGGTGGGCAGCGGCCAGCGGGTCGTCGGCGGGAGCGCGCTCGCCACCGCGCTGGCGGCGCAGAAGCCGATGATCCAGAGCGCGATGCGCAGGCCGCCCTCGGGCAGGTCGCGCTCCCGCATCAGCCGGATGCCCCAGAGGACCGGCGGCAGCACGAAGGCCAGGGAGCCCAGGCCCAGGATCTGCATGGCGAGATCGGCCACGACGGCGCCCGGCTGGCCGAGGACGTTGTGGGCGGCGTGGTCGGTGGCGTGGTTCAGGCTCGGGTCGTCGATCGACCACGTGGCCAGCGCCACGGTCAGGGCGACCGCGCCGGTGAACAGCACGAAGCCGCCGAGCTCCGTCAGGCGCTTGCCCAGGAACGGGCGAACGCTGTCGACGAAAGTCTCGTAGGGCGATGCGGGACGGCGAAGCGAGCGCATGCGGGACCGGACGCGAAACGGGAACTTACCCCCGAGGCTAGGCACGAGCGCCTTAACGACCCGCTAAGGTTGAGGAAGGCTGACCGGCCGCCGGGCGGGGCATCCCCAGGCCGTCGTGCCGGCGCCCGGGAGGATGCAAAAGCCGCCCCGCTGTGGCACAGGAGCGGCCATGAATATCGACGGCCAGCCCTACCGCACGATCTTCCCGGACCCCGACGGCGTCAGCGTCCAGGTGATCGACCAGACCCGCCTGCCCTTCGCGTTCGAGTTGAGGCGCCTCGCCACGCTGGAGGACGCCGCGGTGGCGATCCGCACGATGATCGTGCGGGGCGCGCCCCTGATCGGCGTCACGGCCGCCTACGGGCTGGCGCTCGCCATGCGGGCCGACGCCTCCCACGACGGCATCGACCGGGCGGTGGCGACGCTCGCGGCGACCCGCCCGACCGCGATCAACCTGCGCTGGGCGCTGGACCGGGTCTCCGCCAACCTGCGCCAGACCGCGCCGGACGAGCGCTTCGCCCGCGCCTTCGCGGAGGCCGGCCGCATCGCCGAGGAGGACGTGGCGAGCTGCCGCGCGATCGGCGCCCACGGCGGCCAGATCATCGCCGACCTCCACGCGGCCCGGGGCGGCGACCGGCCGATCACCGTGCTGACCCACTGCAATGCCGGCTGGCTGGCCACGGTGGACTGGGGCACGGCGCTCGCGCCGGTCTACGCCGCCCACGAGCGGGGCGTGCCGGTCCACGTCCTGGTCGACGAGACCCGGCCGCGCAGCCAGGGCGCCGCGCTCACGGCCTTCGAGCTGAACGGCCACGGCGTGCCGCACACGGTCATCGCCGACAATGCCGGCGGCCACCTGATGCAGCACGGCGACGTCGACCTCTGCATCGTCGGCTCGGACCGGACCACGGCGAGCGGCGACGTCTGCAACAAGATCGGCACCTACCTGAAGGCGCTGGCGGCCCACGACAACGGCGTGCCGTTCTACGCCGCCCTGCCGTTCTCGACCATCGACTGGACGCTCGACGACGGGGTGAAGGAGATCCCGATCGAGGAGCGCGACGGGCGCGAGGTCACCCACATGACCGGCCGGCTGCCCGACGGCGGCTTCGCCACGATCGAGGTCGTCTCCCCCGGCAGCCCGGTGGCCAACCCCGCCTTCGACGTGACGCCGTCGCGCCTCGTGACCGGGATCATCACGGAGCGCGGCATCTGCGACGCGAGCCGCGAGGGCCTGTACGGGCTCTACCCGGAGCGCCGGAGCGCGGCGTGAGGGCGGAGTTCCGGGCGGCCGCGGCCGCCCGGCGCAGTATCCGGGGCGTCCCGAACGCGGTGTGACCGAAAAGGCAGCCTCGGGGGCAATTCGCGCCCCGTATCCACGCCGATGCTTCCCCGGCTCGACGGTGTTCGGCACAACGGATGCTGGACCGCCGCGGGGAAGAACACGTCTCGACGGCGGACGGACTGATCATCCCAGTCCGATCTCGATGCCTTCGAGGTGGCCGCGATGGCGAGATTTCATTTCGTCGAGGATTACGAGGCGTACGTACGCCAATTGACGCGCGACTTGCCCCTGGACGAGGCGATGAGCGTGGCGGTGGGCGGCGACTACGACCGGATCGGCGCGATCGAGTGCGAGATCCTCCACCATTTCGGGCTCCGGGACGGCCAGTCGGTGGTCGATTTCGGCTGCGGCTCCGGGCGCCTGGCGGTTCACCTCGCCCGCACCGGCACCGTCGCGTATCTCGGCCTCGACGTCGTCCAGGAGCTGCTGGACTACGCCAAGCGCCGCTGTCCCAAGGATTACCGCTTCGCCAGGAACACGGCGCTGTCGCTGCCGGTCGCCGACGGCAGCGTCGACCTCGTCTCGGCCTTCAGCGTGTTCACGCATCTCCTGCACACGGAGTGCTACATCTACCTGGAGGAGATGCACCGCGCCCTCAGGCCCGGCGGCCGCGTCGTGGCCTCGTTCCTCGAGTTCAGCATGGCCTCGCACTGGGGCGTCTTCACCAAGACGGTCGGCGAGCAGCGCACCAGCACGGTGCCGCACCTCAACACGTTCATCGAGCGCAGCGTCTGGCAGACCTGGGCGGACCATATCGGCTTCGACAGCGTGACGTTCCTCGACGGAACGGCGGCGCCGTGGCCGTCGGGCGCGCATCTGGGCCAGTCCCTCGCGGTGCTCGGCAAGGCTCCGGCCTGACGGCCGGGCCCGCTCAGGGCTCCCAGCGGTGGAAGACCGCGCTGTCGAAGGCGAAGACCGCCTCGCCGCGCTGGTTCACCCCGGTGTTGCGCGCGAAGGCCAGGCCCCAGCCGGGCCGTGACGCCGAGGCGCGCTTGTCGGTGAGCTTGGCGCTGAAGCGCACCGTGTCGCCCGCGTAGACGGGCTTCAGCCAGCGCAGGTTCTTGAACCCGGGGGAGGGCCCCGCCTCCGGCACCGGCCCGCGGCTGGCCGTGTAGGCGGCGTCCCGGGCGCGGGTCGTGAGCATCCGGTTCATGTAGGCGGCGGTCGTGTGCCAGCCGGAGGCGCAGAGGCCGCCGAAATGGCTGCGCCTGGCCGCGTCGTGGTCGAGGTGGAAGGCCTGCGGATCGTAGGCCCGCGCGAAGGCCACGATCGCCTCGGCGGTGAACGGGTAGGCGCCCAGGTCGCGCACGGCCCCGATCTCGGCATCCCGCAGGAACGGCAGGATCTCGGCATCCTCCGGCTCGGCGACCGGCCCCGGCACGCCGGTCTCCACCGGCCGCGGGGGCAGGGGGTCGGTGCCGCGGCGGGCGAGCATGAAGGTGAAGCGCTGGGTCAGCACCGTCTCAGCCCGCTGGTTGCCGAGGGCGACCTCGGCGGTCACGAAGCCGAGGCCGGGCTTCGTGGCCGAGTCGCGCAGGCCCGCGACCCGGAAGGTCAGCGTCAGGGCGTCGCCGGGCAGGACCGGCGCGAGCCAGCGCAGCTCGTCGATGCCCGGCGCGCCGAGCGACGAGCCGCCCCGGAACGGCCCCTGCTGGAGCAGCCGCATGCCCAGGGCCGCCGTGTGCCAGCCCGAGCCGATCAGCCGGCCCGCGAAGGTCGTCTCCGCCGCCGCCTCGTCGAGGTGGAACGGCTGGAAGTCGAAATCCTTCGCGAAGCCCACGATGTCGTCGCGGGTCACCGTCAGCGGCTCCCCGACGATCACGTCGCCGACGGAGAAGTCTTCGAGGGCGGGATCGGGCATGGCGGGCTCGTCTCGTTGATCAGCGGGGCGGGGATGAAGCGCGCGCACCGTGCCGACAGCACCGGCCTCAGTTGGCGAAGCGGAAGTGCAGCACGTCGCCGTCCTGCACCACGTAATCCTTGCCCTCCAGCCGGAGCTTGCCGGCGTCCCGGGCCCCGGCCTCGCCGTTGAGGGTCGTGTAATCCTTGAACGCGATCGTCTCGGCGCGGATGAAGCCCTTCTCGAAATCCGAGTGGATCACCCCGGCCGCCCCGGGGGCGCGGGTGCCCTTGGTGATCGTCCAGGCGCGGGCCTCCTTGGGGCCGACCGTGAAGTAGGTGACGAGGCCGAGCAGGTCGTAGCCGGCGCGGATCACCCGGTTCAGGCCCGGCTCGGTGAGCCCCACCGCCTCCAGGAACTCGGCCTGGTCGGCCTCCGGCATCACGGCGATCTCGCTCTCGATCTTGGCCGAGACCACCACCGCCACGGCGCCCTCCGCCCTGGCGCGGGCGAAGACCGCGTCCGAGTAGGCGTTGCCCTTGTCGGCGTCGCCCTCGTCGACGTTGCAGACGTAGAGGACGGGCTTGGCGGTCATCAGGCCGAGCTGCTGGAACAGCCTCTCCTCGTCGGGCTTGCGCTCCACGAGGCGGGCGGGCTTGCCGTCGCGCAGGAGCGGCAGGGCGCGGTTGACGAGGTCGAGGGTCTCCTTGGCCTCCTTGTCGGCGCCCTTGGCCTTCTTCTCCAGCGACTGGGCGCGGCGCTCCAGGCTGTCGAGGTCGGCGAGCATCAGCTCGGTCTCGATGGTCTCGATATCGGCGGCCGGATCGACCTTGCCCTCCACGTGGGTGACGTCGCCGTCCGTGAAGCAGCGGACCACGTGGGCGATCGCGTCGACCTCGCGGATATTGGCCAGGAACTGGTTGCCCAGGCCCTCGCCCTTGGAGGCGCCGCGGACGAGGCCGGCGATGTCCACGAAGGTCAGCCGCGTCGGGATGATCTCCTTCGAGGACGCGATCCGGGCGAGGTCAGTCAGCCGCGGATCCGGCACCGCCACCTCGCCGACATTCGGCTCGATGGTGCAGAACGGGTAGTTCGCCGCCTGGGCGGCCGCCGTCTGCGTCAGCGCGTTGAAGAGGGTCGACTTGCCGACGTTCGGCAGGCCGACGATGCCGCATTTGAAGCCCATGGGTCAGTTCCGTCGCAGCGCGTCGTCGGGCGACGCGCGGAATGGGTTGATGAGAATCGGGTCCGCGAACACGCCGCGCGCCCTGTCCTCGGTCGAGCACGCGCGGCACCGACGCGCCGGGCCGCGGCCGCCGGGAGGCAATCGAACCGCCGACAGCCGGGCGCGACGCGCACCGCCTTCATCGGACCCTCTCGCCCGCCCCGATATCCCGTCCCCGTGTGGGCGTGTCAATTTCTGGCGCCCAGCGTCTTCACGTCGTCCCAGCCGCGGCCGGCCATGGCCAGGTGGACCTTGTTCTGGAAGCTCGCGTCCTCGCCGGCGGCGAGCAGGGCGGCGTGGTCGGCCACCGCCCGGCAGAGATCCTCGACCCAGGGCAGCTCGGCCTTGCCGAAATCGTTGAGCACGTAGGCATGGACCAGCGCCTTGTCGCCGGGATGACCGATGCCGAGCCGCACCCTCCGGTAGTCGTTGCCGCACTGCGCGGTGATCGAGCGCAGGCCGTTATGGCCGGCATTGCCGCCGCCGCGCTTCACCCGGAGCTTGGCGGGGGCGAGGTCGAGCTCGTCGTGCAGCACGATCACGTCGGCCAGCGGGATCTTGTAGAAGCGCTGCGCCTCCGAGACCGCGCGGCCGGACTCGTTCATGAAGGTCGAGGGCTTCAGCAGGATCGCCCGCTCGGTGCCCAGCACCACCTCGGCGGCCTCGCCCTGGAAGCGGTGGCGGAACGGGCTCGCCCGGTGCTGGCGGGCGATCGCGTCGACGGCGAGGAAGCCGATATTGTGGCGGTTGCCCGCGTAGCGCGCGCCCGGGTTTCCGAGGCCGACGATCAGCCGCATGGTCTGCATCCCTTTCAGGCCGCGGTCTGTGCCACGCTTCGGCGCGGGACGCATCCCCGGCCGGGCCGGTCTCCGGCCTCCCGGCCCGCGCCGCGTCTCCCCGTGCGCCAGCGCACGGCGGCGCGCGAACCCGGGGCAGAGTATCCCCGTTGAGAGGTCACATTCGGCCAAGCAAAGCCGGAGCGATCAAGACCGCCGCCCAGCGCATCGCGACGACGATCTTCCTCACTCGACACGGTTGACCGGATGACTTCCCGTCGAAGTCATACGAAGACACTAGGAGATCACCATGACCGTCCGCATGCTCGCCGCCGCCGCCCTGGTCGCCGCGGTCGCCACGCCCGCCCTCGCGCAGGGCCTCGATTCGAAGCACTCGCCCTACCCGGCCTCGGCCTATTCGGGCTGGGTCGGCAACGCCCCCGCCCTGTACCGGAACGACGCCGGTCCCGCGCGGGCGGCCGCCTACCGCTACAGCGGCCCGCATGCCGGCGGCCCGGCCAACGCCCTGCCGCGGTTCTGACGGGAGACCGGGCCCGCGGGAACGCCGCGGGACCGGCCCTCGCGCGGGGCTCGGCAGGCCCGTCCGTCAGGACGGCAGGACCGGCTGGCCCGCGCGCGCGTCGGTCCCGCGCCCGGTCTCCGGCGCCCCGCCATCGTCCCCCGCCGCGGCCCGGATCTCCCCGGGGCGCAGGGTCCCGACCAGAAGATCGACCTGACTGACGAGGCGCACGAGCGATTGCCCGCGATCCAGCGCGGGCCGCTCGGGCACGGGCCTGTCGGCACCCAGGGCCGCCAGGGTCGCGCTGATCCAGGCCCGCCAAGGCTCCGCCTCTGGGGCGGCCGCCTCCGGGGCGTGCCGCAGGACGATGAGCCGGGCGCTGATCCGGCGCAGGGTCGCGTCGGCCACCAGGGCGGATTCCACCTCCGGGTGGCTGCCGGCCCGGGGCTGCTGCAGGGCGCGGGACAGCGCCGCTTCCAGATCGTTGAGGGCGAGGCCGGCCTCGCGGCTCTGCGCCGCGATCGCGGTCTCGCGGCCCTCGCCGGGCGGCGCGCGGAGCACCGCCTCGGCGAGGCCGGCCTGCGCCCTGAGCGCCCGGCGCAGTTCCTGCCGGACCTGATCGGGCTCCCAGATCGGCCAGAGCACCAGGCAGCTCGCCACCGCGATCACGCCGCCCAGCACCGTGAAGCCCCCCCGCATGGCGACGATCTCCCAGGAGCTGTGGCCGGGCTCCAGCAGTTCGACGAGCAGCACCACGAGGGGCGTCAGGCAGGTGACGAAGAAGCCGTAGGAGATCTGGCGCGCCGCGAAGCCGACGATGCTGAGCACCAGGATCAGCCCGGCCTCCGCCAGCGGGCTCGTGGCGTAGTAGGCGAGCACGGCGCCCACGAGGCCGCCCAGCACCGTGCCGCCGATCCGCTCCAGCGCCCGCTGCCACGTCGCCGCGTAGAAGGGCTGCATGGTGAGCACCACGGTCATCACCAGCCAGTGCGTGAAGGCGCCCGCGTAGGTCAGGGTCGCGGCGAGCGCCGGCGCCGCGACCGCGCTCGCCCGCAGGGCGTGCCGCAGGTTGGGCGAGGCCAGGGTGAAGTTCTGCGCCAGCGGCCCGACGTAGCGGGTCCAGCGGTCGAGGCTGCCGCCCTCCGTGATCGTGCCGCCGGGCCGGTAGCCGTCCGGCGTCGACAGCTTGGCGCCGATCCGCACGCGCCCGACGATCCGGTCGGCGAGGCGGGCCAGGGTCGGGTCCTCCGACAGGCCCTCGGCCACCCGGGCGATGGAGTGCTCCAGGCGGGCGAGGTCGAGGTTGACGTCGTCGCGGATCGCCCGCGCGATGGTCACCAGCAGGGGGCGCAGGCGCCGCAGGAACACCTTGGCGAGCGCCCGGCGGCGCGCGTCGGGGCGGCTGTCGATCAGTTCGCCCACGGCGATCAGGGCGGCGAAGATCTGCTCGGCGCTCTCCAGGCGCAGCAGGGCCTGGGCGGTGCGGTCGGAGACGCGCTCGCGGGAGCGGGCGAGGTCGAGGATCATGGTCCGGGCGGTCTCGATGCTCGCCCGCACGCCGCGCCGGTGGCCCCGCGCGTGGCCGTCGAAGGCGGCCGTGTCGGGCTCCGGCAGGGCGACGAGCCGCTCGAGGTCGCCGCAGAGCCGGGCGAGGTTGTGCCAGACCTCCGCCACGGCCCGGTGGGCCGGGCGGTACGGGTGCAGCCGCCAGATGACCAGGGCCAGGAATGTCGCCCAGAGACCGCCGGCCGCGAACATCGCCGCGGTGACGGCCGCCTGCGCCCCGTCGAGCGGCCGGTCGAGGGCGATGCACAGCACCACCACGAGCACGTTGCCGGCCGACTGGGCCTGCACGCTCCAGACGCGCGCGTACGAGCAGGCGAAGATCAGCGCGCAGGCGACCGGGACGACCACCGGCAGGCCGAGGGGCTGGATCAGGCCGAGGCCGGCCCAGAGCAGGCCGCCGAGGAACGAGAAGGCGGTGAGGACGCGCAGGCGCGCGCGCATCGGGCCGCCGTTGTCGCAGAAGCAGGCGAGGTTGGCGGCGAGCGCCATGGTCAGCAGCGGCGACCACTGGATCCAGATGTTGAGGAGGATGACGACGCCGAACGCGAAGGCGGCGCGCACGCCCTCCACGAGCCGCACGTTCCGGAGATCGAGACCCGTGGGCAGGCGCCGCAGGTCGCCGCCGGGCCGGCTCAGGCTGCCCCGGCCGGCCGCGAGGCGGCGCCGCCGGAGACGTCCGGGGGGCGAGGCTGTGGGACTCGGCGCGGTCAAGCTCGGTCTCCCGACGGGGGCGCGGCGCCCCGGCATGAACCGCGCTCCGGCCTGACCGGATCCGCGGCAGCGCGCAACCCCGGCCCGCGGCCGGCGCGGGATCGCGGGGCGCGTGCAGCGCAGCGTTGCGCATCACCGCACATCACCGCACATCGCCGCACGGCATCCTCAGCGAACCGCTCGCCCGAGGATAGTCGGATGCTGCCACGGCGGCCCGGAAACCCATCGCAGCTCCTCAGCCGGGAGAGGGCCCGGTCGAGAGCCGGCTCATTCCAGCTTGGCTTCCGCGGTATCTCCGACGTCGTCGGTCATGCGCCGGACGCGGCGCGGGCAGCCCTGTTCCGCCAACCGCCCGTCCCGCGTTGCGCCCCTTCCCGGTCATGCAGGGCGTTGACGGCGGATCCCGAGAGCGAGATTTTCCGGCGGCACGCCCTCATCGGCGCAGGAGGGCGGCGCCGCCCGGATCTCCTCGCAGTGCAAACTCATCGAGATCCGTCGACAGTTCAGCCTTGAGTGCCTCGTAGAACATGGCTGCGGCCGGCGTCAGGGAGGTATTGCGGCGGCGCACCAGACTGATCGTGCGGTAGATCGCGGGCTCGGTCAGCAAGACCTCAACGAGATCGTCGCGCGGAGAAGCGCCCCCGAGGGCCGCCGGGAGAATCGCGGCGCCGATGCCGGCCGACACCAGCGCCAGGGCGGTCGGCGTGCTCTCGACCACGAACCGACCGCGCGGCGGCAAGTCCGCGGCTGCCAGTTGAGCCTCGACGCGCGCCCGGTTGCCGCTGGCGCCGCCGAGCGTCACGAGATCCGTACCGGATAACTCGGTCCACCGAAGCTCGCGCCGTCCGGCCAGCGGATGGCTGCGGTGGCAGATCAGCACGAACGGATCCCGCACGAGCCGATCCTCGAGGAGATCGGCATCGGCCTCCTGCTGGATGTGGATCCCGAAATCCGCCTCACCCTTGCGCACGGCTTCGGTGACCAGCGCGCCGGAGCGTTCGAGGATCTGCACCCGGTTCTGCGGATGATCGCGCGCGTAGGCCTGCAGAACCGCCGGCATCCGACGGAAGGCAATCGATTGGACGGTCGCGACGGTGACGTCGCCGACGCCCAGCCGAGAGGTCGTGCGCAAGCGCTCGATCCCCTGGGTGAAGTCGGCGATGAGCCGCGTGGCCAGCGGCAGGAACTCGCGGCCGACGGCGCTGAGGCGCACCGTCCGCGTGGTGCGGTCGAGGAGCATCGCGCCGAGGAAGCCCTCGAGCTTCTGGATCCGCCGGGTGAGCGCGGTCTGGGTCAAGCCGAGACTCTCGGACGCCCGGCGGTAGCTGCCGAGCTCCGCGATGAGAACGAAGGCCTGAACACCGTCGACGGGGAGTTTCATGCCGAAACGTCATGAATTGATGCGATCAATTCATTTTACTCGACCATGCCGCTGCGGGACAAGGCGCGGGGCGACGCCTGCCCGACACGATGCGACTCCGGCTGAACACGGGGCGATGCGGAGGAAACGATGACTGCGCGTGCCGCTGCCGGGTCCACGGTCGCGACCTCGACCCGCTCGATATCGACGCCGAAACCCTTCTGGACTCAGGCCATGGAGACGCGGGTCGGCATCGTCCCGCTGCCCGTCTATGTGCTGCTGCTGGCCCTCATCGCGGCCTTCGCCGTCAGGGGTAAGATCTCGGGCGAAGTGACGGTGATGATCGCCGTCCTGGTCGCGGGGGGCTTCACCTGCGCCGAGATCGGCCGGCGGATCCCGCTGCTGCGGGCGGTCGGCGGATCGTCCCTGGTGACGATCTTCCTGCCCTCGTTCCTCGTCGCCCACCAGCTCCTGCCGGCGCCGCTGGTGCAGTCGGTGACGACCTTCACCAAGTCGACGAACTTCATCTACCTGTTCATCACTGCCGTGGTGGTCGGCTCGATCCTGAGCATGGACCGTCGGGTGCTGATCCAGGGCTTCGCCAAGATCTTCGTGCCCCTGGCGCTGGGGTCGCTCGCCGGCCTCCTCGTGGGCGGAAGTGTCGGCTGGCTCGTCGGCATCGGCTTCTGGCGGTCGATCCTCTACGTCGTGGTGCCCGTGATGGCCGGGGGCGTCGGCGAGGGCGCGATCCCGCTCTCGGTCGGCTACGCGGAGGCGCTGGGCGTCGACCACGGCGGGATGCTGGGGCAGATCCTGCCGCTGGTGTTCTTCGGGAACCTCGTCGCCATCGTCATCTGCGGCGCCCTGAACACGCTGGGCAAGCGCCGCCCCGACCTCACCGGCAACGGCCGGCTCCAGCCCGCCGCTGACGGAGACACGGATGCCGACCACGGTGCGGCTCACCGCAACACCTCCGGGATCGACGTCGCCACCGTCGCGGCCGGCGGCATCACCGGCATCGCCGTCTACGTCTTCGGCACGCTGATCCACGCGCTGATCGGATTACCCGCGCCGGTGGCGATGCTGTTCCTCGTCGTCCTCGCGAAGCTGCTGCGGGCGGTTCCGGCCTCGCTGGAGGAAGGCGCCCGCGTGGTGTTCCGCTTCTTCGTGGTGGCGGTGACCTATCCGCTGCTGTTCAGCACGGCGGTGGCGCTGACTCCCTGGCACGAGCTGGTCGAGGCGTTCCACCCGGCCAACCTCGTCACCATCGTGGCGACCGTGCTCGCGCTGACCGGCACCGGCTACGTCGTCGGGCGCTGGCTCGCCATGTACCCGATCGAGACCGCGATCGTGAACGCCTGCCACAGCGGCCTCGGCGGCACGGGCGACGTGATGATCCTGACCGCCGCCGAGCGGATGGAGCTGATGCCCTTCGCCCAGGTCGCGACGCGGATCGGCGGGGCGCTCACCGTCACCGTGGCCATCGTCGCGATGGCGCATTTCAAGATCGCCTGACGGAGGCGCGCCGTGCTGATGCGCTCCAAGCTGTTCGTCCCGGCCTCCCGGCCCGAATTGTTCGCGAAGGCCGCCACCGGCCCCGCCGACGCCCTCTCCTTCGACCTGGAGGACGCCGTGCCGGAAGCCCGCAAGGACGAGGCGCGGGACACGCTCGCGACCTATCTGCGGGAAGCGCCGACCACCCTGCGCAAGGCGGTCGTGGTGCGGGTCAACGCCCCCGGCACCGGGCATTTCGCGCGCGACCTCGAGGCGGTGTCCCTGCCGCGCACGGATCTCATCAACCTGCCGATGGTCGAGGATCCGGCCGCCATCATCGAGGCGGCCGCGCGCCTCGACCGCCTCGATCCGACGGGTCGCATTCGCCTCCTCGTCAACATCGAGACCCCGAGAAGCCTCCGCCGGGCGGCTGACCTCGCCTGCGCCCATCCCCGCGTCGCCGGCCTGCAGATCGGCTACGCCGATCTGCTGGAGCCGTGCGGCATCGTCCGGCACGACGAAGCCGCCCTCGCTCAGATCCGCGTCGCCGTCCGGCTCGCCGCCGCCGAGGCCGGCCTGCCCGCCTATGACGGAGCCTTCGCGGCGGTGAGGGACCCCGAGGCCTTCCGCGCCGAGTGCGAGGCGGCCCGCCGCCACGGCTTCGCGGGCAAGACCTGTATCCACCCGTCCCAGGTCGACATCGCCAACGCCGCCTTCCTGCCGAGCCCGGACGCGGTGGCGTGGTCGCGCCGCATCCTGGCGGCGGCCGCCGAGGCCGAGGCGCGGGGTCTCGGCGCCATCCTCGTGGACGGGCGGATGATCGATCCGCCCTTCCTGGCCCGCGCCCGCGCCGTCGTGGCGCTGTCCGATCTCCACACCGCGACGGAAGTCCCATGACCGAGCGCGAACTGCACCGGCGCGCCTACCGACCCGAGGCCCGGGGTATCCTCGACGGGGTGCGCATCCTCGACCTCTCCCGGCTCTTCGCCGGCAACGTCCTGACGCAGATGCTCGGCGATTTCGGTGCCGAGGTGATCAAGGTCGAGCCCCCCGAGGGCGACACCCTGCGCGCCTGGAAGACCGAGGGCGTCGAGACCCACTGGAAGATCTACGCCCGCAACAAGAAGAGCCTGTGCCTGTCGCTGCGCGATCCCCGCGCCGTCGAGGTGCTCCGCGCGCTCGTGCCCTCCTGCCAGATGCTGATCGAAAGCTTCCGCCCCGGGGTGCTGGAAGCGATGGGCCTCGCGCCGGAGTCTCTGCACGCCCTCAATCCCGGATTGACGATCATCCGCATCTCCGGCTGGGGGCAGGACGGGCCCTACGCGCAGCGGCCCGGCTTCGGCACGGTCATCGAGGGCTTCTCGGGCTTCGCCGCCATGAACGGCTTCGCCGACCGCGAGCCCGTGCTGCCGCCGATGTACCTCGCGGACGGCGTCGCCGGACTCACCGGCGCCTCGGCCGCCATGATCGCCCTGCGCGAGGTCGAGGTGAACGGCGGCCGGGGGCAGGTGATCGATCTGCCGCTTCTGGATCCGCTCTTCGCGATCCTCAGCCCGCAGGCCGCCCATTACCGGCTCACCGGCAAGGGAAAGCCGCGGACCGGCTCGCGCTCGACGAACTCGGCGCCGCGCAACGCCTACCGGTGCAGCGACGGGCTCTATGTCGGCCTGTCGGGCTCGATCCAGAAGATGGCCGAGCGCCTGTTCCGGGCGATCGGGCGCCCCGACCTCGTGGACGATCCGCGCTTCCGCACCAACGCCGACCGGCTGCGCCACGTGGACGAGCTCGACGCGATCATCGGCGCCTTCATCGCGGAGCGGACGCAGGACGAGAACGTCGCGTTCTTCGAGGCCGCCGAGGTGACGATCGGCCCGATCAACGATGCGGCCAAGCTCGTCGCCGACCCGCACGTGGTCGAGCGCGAACTCATCGCCGACTATCCCGACCCCGACATGGGGCTCATCCCCATGCACGCCGTCGTGCCGCGGCTCCACGACCGGCCGGGCGCGATCCGCACGCCCGCGCCCACCCTCGGCCAGCACAACCGCGAGGTGCTGGGGCAGATCGGCATCGCGGGCGCGGCCTTTGACGACCTCGTCGCCGCGGGCGTGGTCCGCAGCGGCGACGCCCGCTGACGACAATGACAGGGAGGCTGGGAATGCCCACGCTGACACGCCGCGGCTTCGTCGCGGCCGCCATGGCCGGCATGGCCGGCATGGCAACGTCCGACTGGGCGCGCGCGACCGACGGATCGGTGCCGAACTCGGCCGGGACCGAGCGGCCGCGCCATCGTGCGCCGGCCCGGGCCTGCGATTGCCACTTCCACATCATCGACGCGCGCTTCCCGCCGCCGGACACGCCCAAGCCCCCGGGCATGACCTTCGACGCGTATCGCCTGCTCCAGGCGCGTCTCGGCACGACCCGCGCCGTGCCGGTCCAGCCGAAGAATCACGGCACCGACCCGACCTGTCTGCTGGACGCCCTCGCGCGCTTCGGCGGGAACGGGCGCGGCATCGCCGTCCTGCGCCCGGACGTCACCGACGTCGAGCTGAAGCGCCTCGACGCCGGCTACGTCCGCGGCCTTCGCTTCAGCGTGTGGAATCCCAACGACACGGTGGCCCCCATCGCGACGATCGAGCCGCTCGCCAAGCGCATCGCCGATCTCGGCTGGCACGTGCAGTTGTACATGTCCGGGAACCAGATCCGGGAGAACGAGGCCCTGCTGAACAGGCTGCCATGCCCCATCGTATTCGACCACATGGGCCGCCTCGACCCGGCCAGGGGGCCCGACGATCCCGCCTTCGCGACCATCGCCGGACTGGTCGAGAAGGGCCGGGCCTGGGTGAAGCTCGCCGGCGCCTACCTCAACACCGAGGCCGGTCCGCCCGGCTATCCGGACGCGACGCGCACCGCTCAGGCCTTCGTGCGGCTCGCCCCCGAACGCCTCGTCTGGGGTAGCGACTGGCCGCACGTCACGGAGAAGCACAAGCCCGACGACGCGGTGCTGTTCGACCTGCTCTCCGACTGGGCCGGCAGCGCCGCTGCCCGCGACAGGATCCTCGTCGACAACCCGGCGACGCTCTACGGCTTCGCCTGAACGGGAGGGCGCGATGCGGATCCCGACCGACCCCTCCCGCCGTCAGGTGGCCGCGTGGCTGGCCGCGGCCGCATCCCTTGCCGCCGCACCGGCGAGGGCCGCCTCCGGTGACGGGCCGCCCCTCGCCGACCGGCTCGCGGCCTACGCCCACGCCCTGCGATTCGAGGATCTCGACACGGCCACGGTCGAGACCGCGAAGGTCCATCTGATCGACGCGCTGGGATGCGGGCTCGCCGCCCTCGATGCCGGCCCGGTGCGGATCTGTCGGGACATTGCGCTCAGCGACGGAGCGGGTGCCGCGACGGTGCTCGGCACGGACCGGCGGAGCAGCCCGGAACTCGCAGCCTTCGCCAACGGCGTCGCCATCCGCTACGCGGATTTCAACGACGTCTATGTCGGCCGCGAGCCCGGTCACCCCAGCGACGCCATCGCCGCCTGCCTCGCCGTCGCCGAGGCCGAGCGTGCGACCGGCCGCGAACTGATCGCTTCGATCGCCCTCGCCTACGAGATCAATTGCCGCCTGCTCGATGCCGCGGAAGTAACGGGGCGTGGCTGGGACCATCCGGTCTACTGCCTGCCTCCGCGCTGGCATCGGGCCGGCTGATGCGTCTCTCCCCGGAAGCCCTGACCCAGGCCGTCAATCTCGCGATCAACGGCCATATCGCCATGAACCAGACCCGCGTCCAGACGCTCTCGGACTGGAAGGGCGTGGCCGATGCCGAGGCGACCCGCGCAGGCGTGTTCGCCGCGCGCCTCGCCCGCGCCGGTCTCACGGGACCGGCGCCGATCTTCGAAGGCCGCGCCGGATTCTTCAAGCAGGTCTCGGGCCCGTTCACCGTCGACGTGGCGACGTTCGGCGGTGAGGGGCGCCCCTTCCGGATCTCGCGATGCGGGATCAAGCCCTATCCGGCGCAGGTCTATTGCCTGACGGCGATCCCGGCGGCGATCGACGTCGTCACGGAAGCCGGTGGTGTCGACGCCGTTCAGAGCCTGCGCATCGACACGACCCATCTCGGCTACGTCACCGCCGGCCGCGACCGCGAGAAGTGGCGCCCGACGACGAAGGACACCGCCGATCACAGCCTGCCCTATATCACCGCGCGGGCGATGCTCGACGGAGCCATCACCAACGACAGCTACGCCCCCGACAGGCTGAGCGATCCGGCCCTGCTCGCCCTCATTGACCGGATCACCGTCGCCGAGGACCCTGCCCTCACGGCGATGCAGCCGAAAGCGGTGCCGAACCGACTGACCGCGACGCTGAGGGATGGGCGCGAGATCGTGAGGCAGGTCGACGACGTGCCGGGATTCGTGTCGAGGCCGATGACCCGCGACGACGTCGAACGCAAGTTTCGCATGAACGCGGGCGAGCGTCTCGATCCGCTCGAGGTGCGTCGCGTCCTCGACGCCTTCTGGACGATCGATGAACGACCCGACCTGTCCGGTCTGCTCGCGCTCCTGTCCTGAGCAACCCGCAGAAGCGCGTCCCTTCCGCGTTCGGCCGGATCGGCGGGCTGCTTCGAGCCCGTTCGGCCGCGTCACGCGACGTGGAGGATCGCTGAAGCAGACACGATCACCGCGGCTTGGGCCCGGATCTGCTCCTCCGTCTTCGCTCAGCCGAACCCGTACAGCGCCGCGGGATTATCGACCAGAACCCGCGCCCGCGCCCGGTCGTCGGGGACCCATTCGGCCAGGAGGTCGAGCAGCCGGGCGTCGTCGGGCAGGTGCTTCTCGCCCCGGTGCGGCCAGTCGCTGCCCCAGACCACGCGCTCCGGGGCCGCGGCCGCGAAGGACTTCGCCACCGCCGTCGCGTCGGCATAGGCGGGCGGTCCGCTCGCGGTGTTGAGGTAGGCCCCCGACAGCTTCATCCACGTCCGGCCGCCGTCGAGCAGCCGGCGCACCGCGGCGTAGGCGGGATGGCTCACGCCCTGGTCCGGCGGGAGCCGCGCCAGATGATCGATGACCAGGGGCGTCGGCAGGCGGCTCAGGACGGGTTCGAGCTCCACGATCGTGTCGCCGGTCGCGTAGATCTGGACGTGCCAGCCCAGCGGCGCGACCTTGCGGGCCATCGTCTCGAGACGCTCCGCGGTGGTCGGCCCCCAGGATTGCGGCGTGCCGAAGTTCACCCGGATGCCGACCGCGCCCCGGCCCGCCATCGTCCGAAGCTCGGCATCGGTGACGTCGCGATCGACCACGACCACCGCGCGGGCCGAGGGGCCGAACTGCGCCACGCCGTCGAGGGTCGGGCGGTTGTCGGTGCCGTAGGTCGAGGGCGTCACCACCACCACCCGGCTCGTCCCGAGGCGGGCCTGCACCTGGCGGTAGGCGGCGACGTCGCTGTCCAGCACCGGCTGGCCCTTCCAGTGGGGCGAGGCCGGATAGCGGGTCGACAGGATGTGGATGTGGCAGTCGCAGGCGTTCGGCGGAACGGCGATCGCCGGCGCCTCCGTCCCCGACGAGAACGGCGTGGCGTCCGCGGCGTCCGCCGGCCGGTCACGGAGGTCGGCGGCCGTGGCCAGGGCGAGCGCCGCGCCGCCCTGGAGGACGGTGCGCCGGGATCGGGTTTGGCTGAGCATAGGCGAGGCCTCTCTCGTCTCGGATCGGATCAGAAGCCGTAGAGCTTGGCCGGATTGGCCACGAGGATGCGGTTTCGCACCGCCTCGTCGGGGGCCCAGACCGCCAGCAGGTCGATGAGCACGGCATCGTCCGGCTTCGCGTCGGCCGCGGCGGTCGGATGCGGCCAGTCGCTGCCCCAGACGAGCCGTTCGGGGGCGAGCGCCACGTAGGCGCGGGCGAGGCGGCCGCGATCCGCGTAGGTCGGCGGCCCGACCTTCGAGAGGATGTAGGCACCGGTGAGCTTCACCCAGGCGCCGTTCTTGTCGATCAGGTCGGCGATGACCTTGAAACCCGGATGGTCCGGGCCGGCGGGTTCGGGCAGGTGGCCCATATGGTCGAACACGACCGGGACCGGCAGGCCCTTCAGGGTGTCGGCCAGCTCCACGATCTTGTCGCCGTCGGAGACCAGCTGGATGTGCCAGCCGAGCTCGGCGATCTTCCGGGCGACCGGCACCATGTCGGTGATCGGCGCACCGCCCGGCAGGCGCGTCCCGAACCGGACGCCGCGGATGCCGGCCCCGTCGAGGCGCTTCAGCTCCTCGGGCGTGACCGCGGCGTCGAGCATCGCGATGCCCCGGGCGGTCGGCCCGAACGCCTTCACCGACTCGACGAGGAGGCTGTTGTCGACCCCGTAGGTCGAGGGCTGCACCACGACGTGCCGGGTGAGGCCGAGGCGCCGCATCAGGAGCTTGTAATCCGCGACGCTCGCATCCGGCGGCCGCAGGGTCGCACCGGGCGCGGCCGGGAAGCGCGCATCGTAGATGTGGTGGTGGCAGTCCGTGGCGCCCGGCGGCACGGTGAAGGTCGGCCGATCCGTGCCCGAGGACCAGGGGACGGTCTGCGCCGCTGCGGGCCGCAGGCCGGCGGCGCCGGCCACGAGGGCCGCGATGTGCGCGCGGCGGGTCATCGAGGGGGTCATCCGTCCGGTCCGGTCAGTGATGCGAGAAGAGGGTCTGGCCGGGGGACGGCATCCGCGCCGTCAGGATGCTGCCGGTCTGGGATTCGGTGATGAACAGGGTCGCGCCGTCCGGGCCGCCGTAGGCGACGTTGGTGGTCGAGATCCCGGCGGGAGACTTCACCCGCAGCAGCGGCTCGGCGACGGGCGACAGCCGCCAGATCGAGCCGAACCCGGTATGGGCGACGATCAGGCAGCCCTCGGCATCGAGCGCGATGCCGTCCGGACCGCCGAGGCCGCCGTGCAGCTGCGCGAACACGCCGACCTTGGCGACGAGGCCGCTGGCGTTCAGGGGCACCCGCCAGATCTGCTGGGCGCGGGTCACGGCCACGAACAGGCTCCCCATGGCATCGTCGATGACGATGCCGTTCGGGCTCGGGATCGTGTCGACGAGGCAGGTCAGCTCGCCGGAGGGGCGCAGGCGGTAGACCCGGCCGGTCGGGTCCTGCAGCCCGGTCTGGCCCTGGTCGGTGAAGTAGAGGTCGCCGTTCCGCGCGAAGGTCAGGTCGTTGACCCCGCGAAAGCCCTCCGAGCCCGCCGTCTCCAGGAACGGCGTCACCGCCCCCGTATCGGGATCGAGGAGCATCAGGCCGCGCCTGTAGCAGGTGATGAAGATCCGCCCGTCGCGGTGGATCTTCAGGCCGTTCGGCCAGCCGTCGTACTCGGCCACGAGCTCCCATTCGCCGGCCGGGTCGATGCGGAAGATCCGGCCGAAGGGAATGTCGGTGACGTAGAGCCGGCCGGCCCGGTCGAAGACGGGGCCCTCCAGGAAGGAGTCGATGGCGTGCCCGCCCCGGTTGGCGTTCGCCCAGGCTGTCGGCCGGACCTTGCGGAAGCGGTCGGGCAGGCGCGTGAAGACCTCGGCCGTCACGGCCGGCGGGGGAGCGAAGAACGACATCGCGTGGCCTCGGTGTGGGTGCGGGAGCGGTGGATCAGGCTGGCAGCGCCGCCGTCCGGGCCTCGCGGGCATGGGCGCGGCTGATCAGGATCACGCAGATCGCGGCGGCGGCATCCAGCGCGGCGACGGGGAGCATCCCGAGGGCGAAGCTGCCGGTGGCGTCCTTCACGAGGCCGACCACGTTCACCATCAGGCCGCCGCCGATCAGATTGGCGATGGCGTTGATGCCGGCGAGCCCGGCCGCCAGCGTCCCCGGGGACAGCCACCCGGCGGAGAGCGCCCAGAACGGCCCCTTGAAGGAGTAGGCGCCGACGAGGGCGAAGGTCACGGCCATGACGGCCGTCGCGATGCCCGCGGTGAGGTTCAGATACGCGAGCCCGAAGGACGCGAGCAGCAGCGGGATCGCCGTGTGCCAGCGCCGCTCGCCCCGGCGGTCGGAGTGGCGGCCCCAGAGCACCATCAGCACCGTGGCGATGCCGTAGGGGATCGCGTTGACGAAGCCGGTCTGGAGGTTCGTCAGGCCGAAGGACTTGATCATCTGCGGCTGCCAGACCGACAGCACGCTCCCCGTCGCTGAAGCGCCGGAGCAGACCAGAGCCATCGTCAGGAAGTACTTGTTGCGGGCGAGCTGCCACAGGGAGATGTGGCCGATGGGCTTGCGCTTGCCCGCCTCGTCGTCGAGGCGCCCGACGAGCCAGGCGCGCTCGTCGTCCTTCAGCCAGCGCGCGTCGCGGGGGCGGTCGGTCAGGACGAACAGGCAGGCGATGCCGAGGCAGACGGTGGGCAGGCCCTCCAGCACGAACAGCCACTGCCAGCCCTTGAGACCGAGCAGGCCGTCGAGTTCGAGGAGCGTGACCGACAGGGGCGAGCCGAGGAAGGTCGCCAGCGGGATCGAGACCGTGAAGGTCGCCAGGATCCGCGCCCGGTAGGCGCTCGGCAGCCAGTAGGTCAGGTAGAGGATCGCGCCCGGGAAGAACCCGGCCTCCGCCGCGCCCAGGATGAAGCGCATCACGTAGAGGGAGTGGGGCCCGGTCACGAGGGCCATGCCGATGGTGACGAGGCCCCAGGTGATCATGATCCGGGCGATCCAGCGCCGCGCCCCGACCTTCTGCAGGGCGAGGTTGCTCGGGACTTCGACCAGGAAGTAGGACACGAAGAACAGGCTCGCCGCGAAGCCGAACATGGCCGGGGTGAGCCCGAGATCCTTGTTCATCTGCAGGGCGGCGAAGCCCACGTTCACCCGATCCAGCAACGCGAAGAAGTAGCAGAGCATCAGGAACGGCACGAGCCGGAGAATGACCCGGCGCATGGTCGCGGCCTCGAGCGGATGCTTGGCGTGTTCGGAGACGTTCACGTCCCAACCTCCCTTGTTGTCGAGATGCGGCTCGCGTGACGTCCCGCGCCCTTGAGCCCCGGTGGTGCGGTCCTGCCCGGAGGGGATCAGATCCCCTCGCAGCCCGCCTCCGCGAGGGCGCGCTCGACCCAGGAGCGGTCCACGGTGCCGGCCTGGATCGCCGCCATGGTCTTGGCCTCGCCCTGCTGCTTCTTGTCGGCGGCGGCGAAGACCGCCTCGGTCTGGTCGAACGGCACGCAGACGACGCCGTCGTCGTCGCCGACGATCAGGTCGCCGGGCTCGATCACCATGCCGTCGAGGGCGATGGTGGCGTTCACCTCGCCCGGCCCGTTCTTGTAGGGGCCGCGGTGGGTGATGCCGGCGGCGAAGACCGGGAACGCGTTCATGCGGATCCAGCCGTAATCGCGGACCGCGCCGTTCAGGACCACACCGGCCAGACCGATCTGCTGCGCGTGGGAGATCATGAGCTCGCCCATCAGCGCGTTCGTCAGGTCGCCGTCGCCGTCGACCACGAGGACGTCGCCGGGCTTCGCCCTGTTCAAGGCGGCATGGATCATCAGGTTGTCGCCGGGGCGCACCCGCACCGTCAGGGCGACGCCGCTGAGCACGCCGCCGGCGTGGAGCGGCCGGATCCGCGCGCCGCCGTGGCTCATCCGGTTCATGGAGTCGCTGATGTTGGCGACCGCGATGCCCTTGAACTTCTCGACGGTGGCGGGGTCGACCGTGCGGGTGCGCGGGTGGATCTTGAAACCGATGGCCATGGCTGTTCGTCCTGCGATGCGGGGAGGTGAGTGGGGCGTCAGGCGACGGGCTTCAGGCCGGCCTTGAGGATCATGGCGTCGAGGGCCTCCTGGTAGGTCCGGGGGACGACGCCCTTGAAGTGGTCCTTGAGGCCGAGGCTCGCCTTCCAGCGCAGGCGCTCGGCGACGGCGCGGGCCATGATCGGCTCGACGCCGGCATCGGCGACGGCGTCGGCCGACATCTCCAGTTCCTCGGCCCGGCGCTTGGCGTGGATCACCCCCGACGGGGTCAGGCTCTGGACCGTGTCCATCCACGGCCGGGCGAGGGTCTTGGAGGCCGAGGCGAGGACGATCTCGTCGATCCCGTACTGATGGGCGGCGAGCAGCATCTCGTCGGTCAGCGCCTCGATCCCCTTGATCAGGACCGAGCGGATGATCTTGATGCCCGAGGCGGTGCCGAGCACCGGGCCGGTGAACTCGATCTGCATCCCCCACGGCACGAGGAGGTCGCGCACCCGCTCGCCGGCCGGGCCGCTCGACAGCATCCGCATGGAATAGCCGTGCAGCGGCGTGCCCTCGATCGAGCCGTCGCCGAGGCGGGCGCCGGTCGCTTCGAGCTTGGCCGCGACACCCTGCTTGATCTTCGGCGTCGCCGAGGCGAAGTCGAGGAAGGTGTGGCGGCTCGCCAGCACCGGCGCGAAGGCGTCGGCGCTCTCCAGCGAGGCGGCCCCCGGCGTGACGCTGACGATCAGGTCGGCCGCCTCGGCGAGGTCCCCGTTCGAGCGGACGAGGGTGACGCCGGCGTCCCTGGCCCGCGCCTGGATGAGGTCCGCGTAGGGTCCGTCGAAGGCGTACTTGTCGTAGCAGGCGATCGACTCGAGGCCGGCACCGCGCAGGCCCGCGCCGAGCGTGCTGCCGATCTCGCCGTAGCCGACGAGGCCCAAACGGAATTGCGTGCGGTCTGCCATGCTGTGCTCCTGTCGGGCTATGCGGTGAGGGGGGTGGTCCGCCGGCAGGCCAGCGGGCCGGCGGCGAGGTGGTCGCGGAGGATCTCGACGGGGTGCGGCAGGCGCAGGCCGTCGACGAGCTTCACCTGCGAGCGGCACGAGTAGCCGTCCGCCAGGAGGCGGCCCGAGCGGCCCCTCCCGGCGACGTGACCGGCCCAGCTGAGGCCGTAGATCCGCTCCGACATCGCCCGGTGCTCGGCCTCGTGGCCGTAGGTCCCGGCCATGCCGCAGCAGCCGGAAGGCAGGACCGACAGGCGCAATCCCAGGGCGGCGAAAACCTCGGTCCAATCGGCGAGCGCCGGCTGCGCCGTCGCCCGCTCGGTGCAGTGGGGCAGCAGCCAGTAGGGCTCGGACCCGGAGGCCGGACGGGCCCGGTCGAGGCGGCCGGCGAGCCATTCCTGGACGAGGTGGACCCGCGGCAGGTCCCGCCCCGGCAGGGCCTGCCGGTACTCGGAGCGGTAGGTCAGCGTCATCGACGGGTCGAGGCCGACGAGGTCGACGCCCGTCGCGGCGAGCCGGCCGAGGTCGTCGGCGTTGGCCGCCGCCAGCCGCGCGAACCGGCCGAGGAAGCCGTGGACATGCAGCGGCTTGCCGTTCGGGCGATAGGGCGCGAGCCAGGGCCGCAGGCCGAGCCCGATCAGCAGGTCGAGGAGGGCGAGGAGGACGGGCGTGTCGTAGTGGCTGGTGAAGGCGTCCTGCACGACGATGACGCTCGTCAACCGCTCGGCCTCCGGGAGGCGGCCCAGGGTCCGCGCATCGGCCGGCGCCACGCCGCGGCGCTTCAGCTCCTCGTGCAGATCGAGCCCGGACAGCCGCGGGACGTGGACCAGGCCGACCACGCGCGCGAGCCCGAGGGACGTCGCCGCATTCGCGAGCCGGGGCGCCCGCGCCAGCTGCGGCACGGCGATCTCCAGGGCGGCGACGGCGTGGTGGCGCAGGGGCCGCAGGTAGCGGCCGTGATAGAGTTCGAGGAACTTCGCCCGGAAGGTCGGAACGTCGACCTTGATCGGGCACTGTCCCGTGCAGGACTTGCAGGCGAGGCAGCCCGCCATCGCCTCGTGGACCTCGTGGGAGAAGTCGTCGCGCCGCCGCAGGGTCGCGGCGAGGCGGGCCGGGAAGGCGCGCCAGCCCGGGCGGGCGCGCAGGCGCCGGGCTTCCTCCAGCGGGTCGCGGCCCTCGGCGGCGAGCCGACGCAGCCACTCGCGCATCAGCTGGGCGCGGCCCTTCGGCGAGTGGCGCCGCTCGCGGGTGCCCTTCCAGGACGGGCACATCGCCTCGTCCGGGTCCCAGCTGAAGCAGGCGCCGTTGCCGTTGCAGTGGAGCGCCTCGTCGTAGCCGGCCCGGACCTCCTCCGGGATCGCCCGGTCCCGCTGGCCCTTGGTCGGCACGCCGTCGACGGTCAGGAGCGCCGCGCCCTCGGGGGCGGCGATCTTGCCGGGGTTGAACTGGTTGCGCGGGTCGAAGGCGGCCTTCACCGCCTGCAGCACGGGGTAGAGCGGGCCGAAGAAGCGGGGCGAGAACTCGCTGCGCACGCCCTTGCCGTGCTCGCCCCAGAGCAGCCCGCCGTAGCGCCGCGTCAGGGCGACGACGTCCTCGGTGACGGCGCGGACCAGCGCCTCGGCGCCGGGCGCCTTCATGTCGATGGCCGGGCGGACGTGGAGCACGCCGGCATCGACGTGGCCGAACATGCCGTACTCGAGCCCGCGCCGGTCGAGGGCGTCGCGGAACGCCGCGATGTAGTCGGCGAGATGCTCCGGCGGGACGGCGGTGTCCTCGACGAAGGCGATGGGCCGCCGGTCGCCCTTGGTGTTGCCGAGCAGGCCGACCGCCTTCTTGCGCATCGCCCAGAGGCGGCCGACCTCCGCCTCGCCCCGGGCCACCGTGTAGCCGCGCCGGCCGTGGGCGGTCCCGGCCTCGTCCAGGGTCGCCGTGAGGCGGGCGAGCGCCGCCTCGACCGCCTCCGCGCCGTCGCCGACGAACTCGATCAGGTTGACGCCGCGGGCCCGCTCGCCGGCATCCTCCGGGAAGTAGGCGGCGACGCCCTCCCAGACGGGATCCTGCTGGGCGAGACCCAGCACCTTGGAATCGACCGTCTCGACCGAGGCCGCGCCGAAGGCCGCGAGGGTCCGCGCGTCGCGGAGGGCCGCGTCGAAGCTGTCGTAGCGGAGGTTCACGAGCGCGACGTGGCGCGGCAGCGGAAGGACGTTGAGCGTCGCCTCGGCGAGGAGGCCCAGCGTGCCCTCCGAACCGCACAGCACGGCGTTGAGGTCGAAGCGGCCGTCGGCGCGGCGCAGATGGGCGAGGTCGTAGCCGGTGAGGCAGCGGTTCAGCGGCGGGAAGGTCGTCTCGATCAGCGCCGCGTTCGCGCGCTGGAGCCTGTCGACCTCCCGGTGGATGGCGCCCGCGAGACCGGGCCGGCCCTGGGCGGCCTCCAGCTCGGCCGCGTCGAGGGGCTCGGAATGCCAGACGGTGCCGTCGGCGAGCACCGTGGTGAGGGCGCGCACGTGGTCGCGGGTCTTGCCGTAGAGGCAGGAGCCCTGACCACAGGCGTCGGTCGCGATCATCCCGCCGATGGTGGCGCGGTCGGAGGTCGAGAGCTCGGGGGCGAAGAACAGGCCGTGCTCGGCCAAGGCCGCGTTGAGCTGGTCCTTCACCACACCCGCCTCGACCCGCGCCGTGCGGCGCACCGGGTCGATGGCGAGGATGCGGTTCATGTGCCGCGACAGGTCGACCACGATCCCGTCCGTCAGGGACTGGCCGTTGGTCCCCGTCCCGCCGCCGCGGGGGGCGATCCGCACCGCCACGAACCGCTCCTCGGCGAGCAGGGTCGCGATGCGCACGAGGTCGTCGCGGTCCCGCGGGAACGCGATGGCCTGCGGCATGATCTGGTAGATCGAGTTGTCCGTGGCGAGCACGGTGCGGTCGGCCTCGGCCATCGTCAGGTCGCCCGCGAAGCCCCGCGCGCGCAGCTCGGCGCAGAAGGCCGCGGTCAGCGAGGTCACCGTCGGGCCGGAGGGGAGAGGCGGGATCATGGCGGTCACGCCGGGACCGCGACGGCGATTGTGTCCCGCCGGATCTGCCGCCCCAGGGCCAGCATCATCAGGGCGCCGAGGAGCAGGATCCCGCCGACCGCCAGCAGCGGCGCGGTGAATCCCCCGGACAGTTCGCGCATCACGCCGATCAGGTACGGGCCGGCGAAGCCGCCGAGATTGCCGATCGAGACGATCATCGCGATCCCGCCCGCCGCGGCGCGACCGGTGAGGAAGCCCGAGGGCACGGCCCAGAAGGTCGCCGTGTACGAGTTGATGCCCATCACCGCGACGCAGAGCGCCACGATGGTCAGGCCCGGTGTCGGGGTCAGGGTGCTCGCGGTCAGGCCGACGGCACCGAGAGCCAGGGACAGGGCCGGATAGATGGTGCGGTCACCGCCCCGGTCGGAGACGCGGCCCCACACCACCATCGCCACCGCGCCGCAGACATAGGGAATGGCGGCGACGACCCCGACCACCGAGCTCGCGAGCCCGAGCTGCTTGATCATCTGCGGCAGCCACAGGCCAACGCCGAGGGAGCCGATGATCGCGCAGAAATTGATCGCCGCCAGCGTCAGCACCCGCCAGTTCCGCAGGGCCTGCGCCAGGGTCATGGGATGCTTCTTCTCGATGGCCGCCTTCTCCGCCGCGAGCGTGGCGACGAGGACGTCACGCTCCGCGGGCGTGAGCCACTGCGCCTTCTCCGGCCGGTCGGTGAGGACGAAGAGGCAGACGATGCCGAGGATCACCGCCGGCAGGGCTTCGAGGATGAGGAGCCACTGCCATCCCACGAGGCCGAAGCCTTCGATCTGCACCAGGGCGCCGGAGATCGGCGAGCCGACGATGTTGGCGACCGGGATACCGAGCAGGAAGAGAGAGGTGGCCCGCGCGCGCACGGCGGAGGGGAACCAGAAACTCAGGTAGAGGAAGACGCCCGGCACGAACCCGGCCTCGCCGAGGCCGAGGAGGAACCGGGCGATGCCGAACTGGATCGGCCCGGTCACGAAGGCCGTCGCCGCCGAGACGAGGCCCCAGGTGATCATGATCCGGGCGATCCAGAGCCGGGCCCCGACACGCATCATGATCAGGTTGCTGGGGATCTCGGCGAGGAAATAGCCGAGGAAGAACAGCCCGGCGCCGATGCCGAACGACGTCGCGGTGAGCCCGATATGCGCGTTCATCGTGAGCGCGGCGAAGCCGACATTCACGCGGTCCAGGTAGCTGACCACGTAGCACACGAAGAGGAACGGCAGGATCCGCCGCATCATCTTGCGATGAAGGTTCCGCTCGTCGACCGCGTGGGCCGGAGCTCGGGACTGCTGCCCTTGCGCCATGACGTCCACTCCCGAATCGCCAGTTTTGAAACGGCGTTTCGTTTTTAATCCATCACGCGGCGGCGGTTGTCAACGATGTCGTGGAAGCGGCCCGTCACGGCTTGGTGAGCGGTAGGCCGGTGGCTATGGATCGCATGTCCCGAATCCCGCGAAACCGGAACGAGTGCGAAGAGATGGCGAAGGAGGCGCGCGCGCGGCCCAATCTCGAGGGCGTGGCTTCGGCCGATCGGGTTCTGACGGTGCTGACGGCGTTCCGGCGGGGCGACGACGCTCTGGAACTCTCCGAGCTCGCGCGCCGCACGTCGCTCGTGAAGAGCACGATCATGCGGCTGTGCATCTCGCTGGAGAAGTTCGACCTGATCGAGCGCCTGGACGACGGGCGCTATCGCCTCGGTGTCGAGGCGGCCCGGATCGGCTCGGTCTACCAGCAATCCTTCGCCCTGGAGGAGCGGATCGTCCCGGTCCTGGAGCGGCTCGCCGCCGAGTCCTTCGAGACGGCCTCGTTCTACATCCGCCGGGGCAACCAGCGGCTGTGCCTGTTCCGTGCCGACTCACCGTCACCGCTGCGGATGAACGTCCGCCCCGGCGACATGCGGCCGATGGACGAGTCCGCCATCGCGCAGGTTCTGAGGATTTTCGGCGACCGGAGGGCTACGGAAAGCTCGACGGCTCAGGTCCCCCTTTACTCTTCCGGTATCACCGACCCTCACGTCGCGTCGATCGCGATGCCCGTGTTCGGGACAGAGCAGCGGTTGATCGGTGCCATCGCTCTGTCCGGTCCAGCGTCTCGGTTGACCGCGGAGCGAGCCGAGACTCTCAAGCCGCGGCTCCGAGAGGCCGGCGAACGCCTCTCGTCTGAGCTCGGAGCACAGCTCTGAGTCAGTTCCCGGCTAACGGGCCGGCTCGACGAGTGGTGCTTCGCCGCTGCGGCGTACCTCATGATCGGTGCCCGCTCGTCTGTCCCAGAGACCGTCGCGCAGACGTTCCGCTCACCGCCATCCCCGACCGCCGCGCATCGTCACAGTCAGGCCGCTCGGGTTAGAGCAGCAAAAGGATGGGCGGCCCACGGAAGGCGCCCCGGTTTCTGTGGCGAACCACCTTGGCCGACGACGCCACGCTATGCCGGCTGCTGGCCGCCATCGGCCGGGGAGAGGCGGATCGGCTGGCCGAACTCCACGATCTCACGAGCCCGACGAGGGGCTCGGCTGGACCACTTCGACGGCCGCTCAGGGTAGAGGCCGTGTGAGGACGTTGGAGTTCGGACAGGCTCTGCGTGCCTGTGGAGGCTTGTATGGCGCGGTTCGTCCGGGGTGCGGATCGCGACCACGTCACGCCACTGCCGAACCGGTTGGACGCCTACCTGTCCGAGGACGATCCGGTGCGCGTCGTCGACGTGTTCGTGGACGCACTCGATCTCGCGGCTCGGGGTTTCGAGGGCGTGGTGCCAGCTGCGACGGGCCGGCCCGGCTACCAACCGGCGACGCTGCCGAAGCGCGACCTCTACGGCTACCTCGATCAGGTCGCCTCCAGCCGCCGCCCGGAGCGTGAAGCCGGCCGCAACGTCGAGCCGACGTGGCTGACCGGCCGCCTCGTCGATCGTCATACGGGCAGCCTCCGCGAAGGGGCTGCCGTGCGGACAGCCGCTCAGTGTCGTCGTCCCCGCGCCGCCGGGGGCACCAGCAGCACGGCACGCGGACACGTCGAGAGGGGAACTCGCCGAGAACCCGAGATTCGCGCGTCGCGTCCTTCGCCCCCGTTGAAGCCGTCCAGGTCGTTCCTATTTTGTTCTCAAATCCGGAGGGGTCAATGCTCAGCTACGAGGATCTGCGGGACGCGGCGGCCGGCGAGGAGCGGGACGCCCTGATGCGCGCCTTCGCCGAGGACATGGCGGAAGCCTCCGGGCGCGAACGCTGCCGGGCCGGCTTCGTGCGGGCGGAGCGGCCGGCGGACGTGGCGCGGGCCCTCGGCCGAAACCGCCGGGCTCAGGCAGGCTCGGCCCCTGCTACCGGTCCCCGTCGCTGACGCTGCCGAGTGGTCCGGCCCTCGGCGTGAGCCTTCGCTGATGCGGAACGCCGACGGGCCCGTTCGGCTGCAGCGTCCCCGATGCCGCGCTGGCGCCGGTGCTCGGCGACAAGCTGCGCCTTGAGCTCGGTCTTGGCCTTCAGGGCTAGGATCTCGTCCCTGGTGTACCGGCGGGCCATGCCGTTGTCGTCGGTGACGTGCGGCAGGTCGCTCGTCGCACGGTCCATGACGAGCCCGACGCGGTCGGAGGAGATCCTCGCCTCCTCGTGCAGGTAGGACGCGAACGCCCTGCGGACGTCGTGGGGCGTCGCACAGCGTATCTTCGTGGAGATGCCAGTCCGTTCGGCCGCCGGCGCGGCGAGCTCGAACCAGGGGGAACATCCAGGGGGACCTCTGGCGCCCGGCCGCCCTGGCAACGTCGGTGGTGCGCTCGACGTAAGCCTGCACGCGACGCCAGACGACCGGGGGCAGAGGGACGGCGTGGCGACCGGCGAACGGGTCCCGCGCCGTCGGGGCACCTTGGCCCACCTTCCGGTGCCCCTCCCACCAGATCCCCCAACCCTCTGAGGCGGACTTGCCCGGGCTCGGCCATCCAGGCCCAGAACCGCTTCGAGCCGCGGACGACGTCCCGTGCCTGGGAGCGCTTGCCCTCTCACACGAGGCCGGCCACCGCCTCGGCCACGTCGGGCGCCGGGCTGCGGGAGACGAACCGGTCGTCGAGGGCCCGCATCGCGGGGCAGCCGATGACAGACCTGTAGTTCCGCACGGTGTCGGGCCTGTAGATCTGCGCCGGGCTCTCGGCCTCCGCCTCCAGGTGCGCGACCCAGGCGTCCCGGGCCTGCCTGTATGTCCACGTCTTGGGGGCGCGGTTCTTCGGCATGTGGGTCTGGACGACAACCGCCTCGCCCCTGGCCGCCTTCGCCACGAGCGCCGACCGCTTGAGTGCGATCCAGGCCGGGGCTGGGACACCGGCGCCTCCCCCGACACGGGCGCGGACCGCAGCCCCGGCGGAGCGCACCTGCACCGGCGTCCAGTCGTCCGCATCGCCGAGGCGGATTCGCAGCGGCTCACCCGCGTGCCGGAAACGCACCGAATAGACCGCTGCCGTCGGCGTCAGCCTGAGCGTCGCACCCGCGCAGCCGCCGACGCTCACGTCCCGAGCAGGCGTCCGGTTCGCGCGGGCCTCCTCGATGAGGTCGTCGATCTGCGTCCCGGTGAGGACCGCGGCGGCTTTCCTCGGCCTGCACGGCTCCCGGGTCGACGCCCGCTCTACCCCGGAGCGCACCCGTGGCAAACGTGGTCGGCCCCGCCCTCCGTCTGGACCTCCGGGCCGCGGTCGGCCCAGGGTTAAGTGCCCCCTCCCGAATGCCCCGGACAGAGGGCCTCTGCAGAGGGGAAATGCCTTGTGACAGAGTCTCTTGGTGACAGGTACCGGGGGGCCTGCTACCACGATTTTGGCACCAGACTCCGTAGCTCAGCTGGATAGAGCAGCCGCCTTCTAAGCGGCAGGTCGTAGGTTCGAGCCCTACCGGGGTCGCCAGGTGTTTCAACGGGTTGGCACCGAGTTTGCGCAGCGGCAAGAACCCCGGGACAGCGCCAGGACAGCTCCGAATCCGGGCTCTCCGTTTCCCGCCGGGAGCGACGCGGGCGGGCGCGCGGGGTACGGGACGCGTCGCGCCCGCGACAGCCGCCGGGCCAGGAGGCGGCTGAGCCTGGCCGCGGCCCAGCGCCGCCGCTCAGGTCCGTCCTCCGCGCGCGCCGAAGCCCTCGGAACGAGGCAGCCGCACCATGACCGCCGGCGATCGAACGCGGGCGACGGCGACAGCGCCGATGACCCGCTCTCGTGCGCGGATCTGGTCCTGCAACAAGCCGCGGCCGAGGCGATTGATGCGGACGACGCGAAGCCCTGGATCATCATCGAGAACGGCGACATCCTGGCGCCCAACTGGATCAGGGCCAGTACCGGCACATCCCGCCCGCAAGCATGGGCCGTGAGCCGGCGCTCTGCGGTATGCAGTTCCCCCGCCGCACCGGGCCTCAGCCGGAACCGGCGAGGCGCCTGAACTTCACGTGCAGGGATCACCTCCGCCAATCGGCCGGTTCCCCCCTCGTGCGCCCACTCCCGCACCGTGCCGAGCCGGACCGTTGGTCATGGGCACTCTGCGGGGTGAGGAACACGCAAGCTGCTCAAAAGCGAGCGCAGGAGGAAAGCTGACATGGCAGACATCCGCTCACACGATCCGGTCGGACGATCTGACGGCCGGCCAGGATCAGACCAGGCCGGCGGCTCGGCCGGCGGCTCGGCCGGCGGCTCGACTGGCGGCTCGGCCGGCGGCGGTGCCGGCGTCGCCGATCAGGCCAGAGAGACGCTGCGGGATGCCACGAACAAGGCCTCGGACGCGTGGGACAACGCCTCCGAGTACGGGTCCCGCTACTATCGGCAGGGCAGTCGCGCCGTCAGTGACATGGACAGCGGCACGATGGCCGGCCTGTTCATCGCGGGCGCGATCGGCTTCGGTCTCGGCTGGCTGGTCTTCGGTCAGCAATCGTATACGGGCGACTACGTCTCGAGGCGGATGAGCGCGAGCAGCGAGCGCCGCTACTAGGAGCGACCTGCCGGCGGCTGGGCAGGCGGAACTCCGCGTCACCAGCCGCCGAACCGGCAAGGCACACTGATCGTGCGCCGCACGCTCCATACCGGAACAGTCTGCCACCGCCGCGCGGATCTGCGCGCTCGGCACGGGCGGACGGCGATGAAGGTGTTTCGGATCCGGCACGAAGTGACAGGAGCCATCCTCTGGACCGGATCGGCCACGAACCCGCTCGCGGCACGCGACGCCATGGCCCACGAGGCCGGCTGCTACGACCTCCGCGCTGGCGGCCTCGACGTCGAGGAGATCCGAGACTAGCCCCCGAGCTACAGAGCGGCCCGCGCGACGCCTGCCGGAACGATCACCGCGCCGTCAGGTGCCGGTGCCGGGCCACCTGTCCAGCACGCGCGACCCGGCGCGCAGCTCGACATGGTGGCTGTGGGCATCGTCCCGGGTCTCGCAGAGGTCAACGGCCGAAGCGAAGCGGGTCCGCGCGGCGATCTCGGTCTCCACATCCTCGGCGATCACCTGCTGCCCGTCTCGGAAGGTGAGCACGCGGAAGGTTGGGTGTCTCAGGTCGCTGGCTTCCATCGGTGGCCTCTCCGGGAGGATCGTTACGCGTCACCCGGCGCCGTGACCGCCCTTGGCGTTGTCGGGCCCGGGAAGATCCGGTCGGTTGTCGTAGCCGCCGCTTTCCGGCCCCACGCCGGCCTCAGGCTCCGGACTGCCCGGCGAGTGCGGGCCGCTTCCGCCAGTCGCCGGATCCGGCTTCCCCACCTCGCCGATCGGCCGGCCCGGCGGTACCGTGCCGAAGGCCTCGCGCGCCGCGTCGACGTCCTGACCCATGACGGCCTCCCTCGATGTTGCGAGAAGCCAAGGCGCGAGGCGCAATCGGGGTTCCCGGCCGCTCGGCCCCACCTCGATCTGATCACGGGCCGGGGACGCGTCCGATCCCACGCGCGGACCGATACGCAACTCGGGCCGTCCGCTCGGGGGCAAGACTGGGCTCGTGCGCCGTGGGCGAGGCTGGCCGAACCCCGTGCCGGAGCAGACCGCGCACGAGTCGGCGAGGGCAGCCGCGCGAGCCTGTAGACGGTGTGGGCGGCCATGACAGCGAGGACAGCGAGACGCGCCAAGAGGGTGTTCAGCACGCGGTGCACGCTCGAACGGAGTGGGATCGGCGGTCCGCCACCGCCGGTGCGCCCCGGAGGCGCGCCGAACACGGCGCGATCGCGGCGGGCACGACGATAGCTGCAACCGGGATCGTGGCTCGGCGTTGAAAGCCGGACACCCATCGTAGCTCCCGCATCCTCGGGTTCAGCCATGCCCACCGAGCTGCACGACAAGGCCCACATCGACGTCTTCGACCGCGCCGCCCGCGAGCATTGGTCCCTGCACTTCGGAGTGACCGAGGACCGCCTGCGCAAGGCCGTGAGGATGGTCGGATCCCGCGTCACCAGCGTCGCGGCGTATCTCGGTCAGTCTGCCCGCTGACATGGGCCGCCCGCCGTTGAGCCGCGACCTCTATCTGAGTCCGAACGGAGATCGCTGGCTCCTGCTGCGCGATCCGTCCGACGGTCGCAGCTTCGTCCGGCACGTGGCCAACCCAGCTTCGGGCGGACACGTCACCGACGTGGCATTGGCGGCTTTTCTCGCCGCCGATCGCGGAGGCCCCGAGCATCAGGCTTTGTGGGCGTTGATCGGTGAGCTCGTCGACGATGGCGCTACACCACCATCCGCGATCGCTTAGGCTGCGCCGCCGCTTCGCGGAGCGCATCCGCGTCGACGAGAAGCGCGGCGGCGATCTCGGACAGGGCCGCGCGCTCGATCGCGGCGATGCCGTCGTGATCTGCCACATCGGCCGCCACTCGAAACACGCCCGCGCGTTGGTCCATGGGCCGACCGGCAATCGCCGCGACCCGTCGCAGGTTCTCCGCGCGGCCAGCCCGGGTGCCGGCTCGACCGATCGCCTCGTGTAGCGCCTCATCGAGCATCAGGACGTCGTAGCCTTTCTCCAGGATCGGGCTGGCGAGGACGCCGGCGAGGGCCGTTTCCAGTTCATCGCCCGCGACCTCGCCGTCGGCGACGATGACATTGGCAGCCGCGGAGACGCCGGCCTGCATCAGCGCGTCGTCGCCGGCATAGGCGGTCACCGTCTGGCGGAAGCGGGCGAGCAGGTCTCGTATGAGGGGCATGTGACGCGCTGCTGAGCGAGGTGGATCGAAGACGGATCGCTAACGACACCAAGGCGCGGCGCCGCACCAGCGCATGCGCGCCACCGAGCCAGTGACGGCAGGATCGCCGGCGAGGCGCTGATCCCCTTCCGTGTTCGGTCTGTTCGCCTCGGCCAGCATGGCTGCGGAGAAGCAGCACAGCATCAGGGCGGCGATCCATAGGAGGGCCCGGAAGGTGCGGAGGGGACGCTTCGACATACGCGCCAGCCTGGTGCGGCAGGGTTAGCGAACCCTTGCGCCGGGTCGGAAGGAAGCCTGAAAACGGCCTCTTTGAGGGAGCCACGAGCGGATCGGCTGCGCTCAACCTCGGGGAGGGTCGCGGGCCATCGTCGCGTGTCCGCCTGCAACAGCGCCGTGCGGTGTCGCGAACGCCTCGGGCCCGTCGGCGGGGGGAAAGCGTCGCTGTAGCAACCGGGCGCGCAGAAAAAAGGCCACTCCCGAGGGAGCGGCCCGAAGTCTTGGGAGGAAACGCCCTTGGGAAGGGCTGCCAGACCGCGACGCCATCGCGGTCTCGCACCGCCGACCTAAGCCTGCACGGTGCGGCGCACAACCGCCGTTAGGCTTCGTCGCGTGCATAAGTGGCGCTGGACGCCCGCTCAGGTGCGCTTCCACACCATGGCTCGGGCGCCCGGAACGTTCCGGGGCCGCGTCTCACCTAGCTTCGCGGGAGACGCAGTCGTGTCGGCCGTCAGCGGGCCAAAGCGTCGGCCGGGCCACCGGCATGCTGGCCCGAGTACCGGTAGGCCGGGGCGGTGCGATAGTGCGTCACCGAGATTTCCGGCAGGACCACCGAGGCGTTGCCGGCGTAGCCCGGGTAGGCCGAAGCCGGATAGGGGCTGTGCCTGCTGTCGATGCCCTGCGCCAGGGCGGGCGTGGCGACGGCGACCAGGGCGGCCGCAGCGAGCAGATGCAGCTTCATGACGATCTCCATGCGGGTTCGTTCGACTTCGCGGGGAAGCCATCTGGTCAGTCGGGTCGCGTGAGGAAGATCGTCGGTGCGGCGGTCTCGATCGCGGCGGCTGTGCTTGGCCGGCTGTGACCTCTCAACGGCGTATTCCGCCGATCGTTCGCCGGGTTTTGTGCGCCGCGACACATCCTGCCCATCGGCGAGCTACTGGTGATATTCTGTATTCCCGGATGCGGAGGCAGGGCCGGGACTTCACTCCGCCGTCAACGCGGTCGTAGAACGGCCTCTGCGACCGGCCAGAGCAGCGTTCGCTGGGGCTACTCGCGATCACGTTCTACGATCGCTGAAGGGGCTCGGAGAGCCTGCCGACGCCCTTCCTCCGTCGCGATTTCCGACCACCAGCGCATGCATTCCTCCGCGCTCGCGGCCGGACCTGTCGGCGAAGCATCGATGAAGAAATGTTCTGGGGCAACGCCCAGCACATCGGCAAGCCGGTTCAAAACGGCCCAACCAGGCTTATCGATCTTTTTCCATGACACGAGAAAAATCAAAGCCTGAAAAGTTCTGTTCCGGCGCCGTGCCGCCGCCAGATACCGATCGCAGCGGTTGAATTATACTGATGTCGCCCTCGTTAGGCTCACCAGTCTCGGCGTCGACGTGCGGCCTTCGATGGCGCCGAACAATCGGAGCTGGGGGCGTTTCAGATGATCTTCGTTACGAGGGCGGACGGCGGCGTGACCTACGTCAGCCCGGAGTGGACCGCGTTCACCGGCCAAGCCGCCACGGCAGCCGCCGAACTGGGCTGGCTCACCTGCATCCATCCTGAGGATTACGGGGCCGCCGTCACCTTCCTGCGCACCGCCTGTGATCAGCAGAGCGAATACAGCCTGCGCCTCCGCCTGCGTCGTGCGGATGGCAGCTACGCCTGGGTGATGATTGGCGCCGTCCCCTCCTATGGACCGCCGGGCCACACCTTCCTGGGTTATCTGGGATCACTCACAGAGATCACCCCGACCGGTTCTGAACCCATCGGTGCCTACGGAACGCTCGCACGCTTCGTCCCGCCGCCCATGCATCCGGCAACGCCGCCCGGTTCGACGCTGGAGGCGGTCGCCGACCATCTGCTGATCGCGCACGGGCTGATCGAACAGGACCACGCCAAGGAGATGCTGCCGATATTGCGGCAGGCGTTGATGGTGGCCGGCGTTCTGCTGGCGCGCAAGATGATCTCGCCTGATGGCAGCGACCGCTTCCACTGAGACTTGCATCGGTGTGGCCAGACTCGAAGGCGAACGGCTTGGCGTTCTCGTCCTTCAGGTAGGCGGTCGCCGCCGCCGCGATCTCGTCGTCCGTCACCTCGGACTTGCGGCGCAAGTCGCCGACGCTCGGGATCACTGTGGCCAGGCCAGAGAGCCAACGCGGCTCCGCTGTCCCGTCCCTGACATCGCTCAGCGCCAGCTCAGTCGGTGCCGACCGACCGAACCGGAACATCGCCGTTTGGCCGCCGGTTACGGCAGCTCAACAGGGAGTGAAACCGATGGTCGATGTCGCACAGATCCAGGAGCATGCCGAGGTGGTCGGCTCGGACGGCAAACATGTCGGGACCGTCGATCACATCGATAAGGGCGAGATCAAGCTGACGAAGAAGGACCCCTCTGCCGGTGGCCTGCACCACTTCATCCCGGTCGATTTCGTGCAATCGATCGACGGCGGCAAGGTTCGCCTGGACCGGCCGGCGGATGAGGTCATGCGTGAGTGGTCGACGTCCTGAGACGCCCGCGCCGACGATAGACGCGAACCGTAGAACGTCTCCGGGCGGCCATATCATCACGGCTCGCCCGGCTCAGCCGACAGCCCGGCTCCGCTTCGTGCATCGAGCGGCGTCGAGCCTCGATGCGGTCGCGGCCACTCCGGCCATCTATCGGCGCCGACAGCCCGGTACGAGGCCCGCCGGACGCTGGCAAAGCAGGTCCAGAAGGAACTCGACGCCGAGAAGCACGAGCTGGAAGAGCGGGCAGCGGAGCTGCGAGCAAGGCGGCTCGCTCGGGAAAGCGCCGAGACCGAGGTCTCCTGAGGTGGCATCGGTGGAGGCTGACCGACTCAGCGTCGCAATCGGGCGCCCGTGGTCCTGCACCGCGTCGCCGAACAGGCTGCCCGGAAGCCATGGCAGCGACCCCGTGGCGAGGACGACGGTCAGACTGCGCTCAGGCCCATCAGCACCGCGGCCATTTGCCAGCCAGCCACCAAGATCGCGGCGATCCATGCCACCGTTGCCACGCCGCCTGCGACCATGATCATCGTGAGAAAGCGGTCCATCCAGGGACGCGTGGATTGATCCTGAACCGACACTGTCTCGATGTAAGCCATAATTCACCGTCTCATCAGCGTACCGAGTCGATGCCGCAAGCTCCGTTCCCGCGGCGAAGCGCCCGCGCAGCCGGCCGTTCAGGCATATAGAATATAGAGCGCACTCGCCGGAGCGATCACCACATTGGCTGCTCCGATACAGACCAGGATCATCACGGCTTTCGCGTGCAATTGCGGCTTGTTCCTGAACATCCATCCAGCGGGAAATGCCAGCACGGTGATCGGCAGCATGCAGAGGACGATCGAGACCCATAGCAGTGCGCCGAGCGCGAAGATCAGAAGACCCGGACTGCTCCTGGGCAACCACTCGCTCAGTTGCCCGCGTGCGAGGATGACTTGGGGCATCGGACGCGCCGCCCTGTTCCGGTCAAATAATGCAACCGAGAGTGGTATACATCCCGCAGGCGCGACCTCAACGGGAAATCATGCAGTGCCGAGGGTTCGGATTACGCAGAACCTAAGCAGTCACGAATGGCCCGATTGCCCATCCGTCTCGGCCACCTGCCGTCCATGGTTCTGCACCGCGTCGCGGAATAGGTTGTCAGCCGTCGCGGTCGTGGCCGCGGCGCCCGGGATGGCGGCTCGCAGCGAACCACCCTACGCTGAGGGCGTTCCACAGTCTCAGCAGCAAGGAACGCGATATGAAGGTGATCTCGACGACGGTCCTCGGCTTGGCGCTCCTCAGCGGCGTAGCTCCGGCCTTCGCGCAGCCCTACGGCGGGCGCGACTACGGTTACGACCGCGGCGATTACGGCTCCCGCGACAGAGGCTACGGAGATCGCGGCTACGGCGATCGCGGCTACGGCGAGCGCGATCGCCGCGATTACGATCGGGATTATGACCGAGGCGCGCGGGGCGGACGTGGCGACTACGCCTTCAACGAGGAGGAGTATCTGCGCTGCAATCCGGACGTGCGCCGGGCTGTCATCGGTCGCGCAATCAAGTCCGGGCTGGAACACTACCGGAAGGTCGGGATGGCGGAAGGCCGGAAGTTGAGCTGCTGAGTGCGGAGGCCGACCGCTTGGTTACCTCGGCATCGAGACAGCCCGCCGGCCGATAGGGCGCAGCAGGCCGGAACAGGTTGCCGCTGCCGGAGGGTGCGCTAACCTGCGCACAGCCGTCGCCGCTGTGTGGCGCAACTCAGCACGAGGCGGGTCGACTATGAGAGGCGCGGCGGTCAGATGGTTCGTCGTCGCGCTCGCAGGTTTCTGGAGCACCGAAGCTTTCGCGCGGCGCCATCGAGCCAGCAGTACTTCTCCTCGGGGGGCCATTGCGGCGCCGCCATTCTCATCCCTGCGGCCACCAACCACGACGCTGCGGCCGCCTGACGACGGCATCATCCATTGGAACACGCCGAACAAGGACGGCAACCTCGGCGGTCCCGGGACCGGTGGCGGCGGCGGCGGCGGCGGCTGATCGACTCCGCCTTCGCCATCGGCCGCTGTGGCTCTGCACGATGTCGAAGGTGAGAGGTCCGGTGGCGGATGCAGCGCACGCGGAAGCCCGCGCCGGGCTACCGCTGCGGGACCCGCGCCATAGGATGTCGCCGCACCTGATGGCGCCGCATCCGAACGTTGGTCAGCCTGCCGGACGGCGACGAGATGCCGGTCACAGGACCGGCCGGCACGGCCTAGGCGGGGCCAGCCAGGGCGCCGAGCCCTGCACGGACGAGCGCAGCCACAGCTCAAACACGCCTTGTCGGTCGTGCCCCAGCGCAGATGGATCGCGTCGGTCTGCCGGGAGAACCGGAAGCACGCGCCGGTCCGATGATCCGGCCTCGGAGCGGGTGTCCGCGCCAGGAACACGGATCGCTGCATTTCCGAAATGCTGGACTTGCTCGCGAGCGTTCATGCTCAGGCGTCGCCGCGCGCACGTGGCGACAGAACGGCGAGACGTCCAATTGTAGGTGTCTCTCTGACCCTGTATTTTGCGACAATCGTCATTCTCAAACGTTAGAATCAGGGTGAACTGCCAGAGCAATGAAGAAGTGAAACCTCGGTTATAGCGCGTGTGGTGGAGGCATCGCGTCGCCGGTCACTGGCGCGCGGCCGGCGTCCGGTGCTGGTATGTCGTAAAGTGAGCAGGAGGGGTTCGGCATGTCTGAGGTACCCGTCGTCATCCCGACCGAGACGCTCTCCCTGCCATCGGAGTGGACAGAGGCCGCCGAGCAGGCCGCACGCAACCTCGGTCAGGGCAGACCTCTCGCCGAGCTGTGCCCCGAGCATTGGCAGCTCGTGGTGGCCAGCGTCACAGACAGGATGCGGATGCGCGGCGCGTCGCTCCCGCGCGGCTGGCGCCTCGCACTCGCGCGACAGGTCGGGCGCGATGATGCCGAGGACCCGGCAGAGGCGCGTGTTCTGGCCCTTCATGCCAAGCGCGAGGAGATCGCCGCCCATGTTGCCCGCGACCTGGGGCTCGGAGATCTCGCGGGGCTCAGTCGAGAGGAGCGTGCCGCGGTCGATCGGCAGACCGCCGAGACGATCGAAGGCTGCGACCCTGCCTCGTCCGAGCCGGCCGATTGCTCGGACGCGGATCGGACGATGCGGCGCCTGCTCTCCGAGCATCGCGCATTGAGCGAGCTTCGGGCCGACGCGGACAACACGCGTCTGGCAGAGGAGGGCGAGGTGTTCGCGCCCGAGGACGATGCCTGACAGTCGGCCTACTGAGGCTCTGGGGGTCGCGGCGAGGCTGCCAGCCGGGGCCGAAGACTCGTTCGCGCCGATCACCGTGGCGGCAGGGCGGACGCGATTGTGCGGGCCTGTCCGTCGGATGCCCGCGCGTTTCGGGACCGGTGCGCCCGGCGCGGGTTCGGGCCGTTGCCGGCGAGCCCGGACGCTGTAGCGGGGTTCATCGTCCCGGAAGCGGAAGCCGGCCGCGCCGCCTCGACGCTCGGCCGCCGGCTCGCGGCAATCCGCTGCGCGCACAAGCTGGCCGGCGCCGCCGATCCGGCGGACGATGATGGCGGGCGGGCTGCCATGACGGGGGCCCGGCGCAAGGCCGGCGTCGCCCCGGCAGCTGGCCTCGATGCGTCGACCTCTGGAGCGCGCGGCCTGCGCGCCGGCTACATCACCGCGGCCGCGGGGCGCGGGGCGGATCCCGCCCGCGTCATGGACCATTCGGGCCACCGAGATCCGCGCACCGTGGTCGGCTGTATCCGGCGGGCAAACGCCTTCGCGGGGCATTCGGGGAGCGGGTTCCTGTAGAAACCGCGTGAAGCTTCCATAGGAGCCGCAACAGACAGGTCGTTCGAGCGGTTCAGCCCGTGACGACCCACCTTCCGCGGGGCTCCGGCTTCCCGGGAAAATCAGCGTCCGTCGTGCGAGGATGGCCTGCATGTCCACCGACCAGAACCGGTCCGGATCGCCTCAGGATCTCGTGCTCGTGCTCGCGGGCGGAAACGCGGTGGGCGCCTATCACGCCGGAGCCTATGAGGCTCTGCATGGGCAGGGCAATCGTCCAGATTGGGTTGTCGGCGCTTCCATCGGCGCGGTGACCGCTGCCATCATCGCGGGCAACGCGCCCGAGGATCGGATCGGCAAACTTCGCCAGTTCTGGGATGAGGCCACCCTGGGCGTTGGACCGGGTCCCACCGCGCTGCTGAAGCCGCGCCAGATCTACAACGGCCTGCATGCCCTCCTCGCTCTCGCGTGGGGGCGCCCGAACATCTATCGTCACCGACTGCCCGGACTCTGGTCAGCGCTGCCTTGGGTGCCGAACGACGTCGCCCTATTCGACAACGCGCCCCTTCTTCGAACCCTGGACCGGCTCGTTGACTTCGAGCGTCTGAACCGGGGCGACACGCGCCTCACGATTGCCTGCGTGGATATCGAGACCGGCGAAGAGGTCTATTTCGATACCGCTCGTGAGGTGATCCGGCCCGAGCACATCCTGGCTAGCACAGCCATTCTTCCCGCCTTCCCGCCGGTCGACATAGACGGGCGTGTGCTGTGCGATGCGGGCTACACGAACAACCTGCCCCTCGACCCGGTCTTTGCGACAGAGCCGGAGCGGGATCTCCTCTGCATCGCCTCGGACCTGTTCAGCCCACGGGCGCCGCGTCCGGCCTCCCTCGACGCGGTGCTGGAGCGCGCCAACGATCTCATTTTCGCCAGCGCCCCCCGCCGGGCGATCGCCGGCCTGAAGCGCGAGTACGACCTGCGGCAACAGCTCGATCCGAGCGGTCCGGCGGTGACGCTGCTTCACCTCGTCTATCGAGCAGGCCCCGACCAGCTTGCCACCAAGAGCTTCGACTACTCGCCCTCCTCGATCCGCGATCGCTGGGCGGCAGGGCACAGCGATATGGCGGCCAGGCTGGCCCGCCTGATCGAGCCCCGACCTGAAGGGCAGCGCTTCCGCCACATCGAGTGAGGCTCGGCCTGACAGCTATCAGGCCTCACCAACCTCCTGACCCGGCGTGCCCGGCCAGCCCGCTTCGGCTTGTCCGTCAAGGGCTCTGCCACCGCAGCGGCCCTCGGGACCGAACTTCTCCGATGCAGTCCACGTCCAGGGAACTGGGCGCGCCCCGGTTTCTCGACCGCAGGGGCATCCGGCGCACGACTCTGAGCAAGGTCACGTCAGCACCCGATCCGGCACCAATCGCGCGCTCCGAGGCGCCAGGCCTGCTCACCGCAATAGGCAACGGGATCGCCATCATGGCTGATCATGCGTGCGAGCATCACCTCTGTGCCGAGCGCCGTGATGCAGATCACCGTAGCCCCGAGACCTGCGTCGCCGATCAGGCGAGTTCCTACGCCCCAGCCGTTCTCCCGGCAGATGTCGGCGGCGTGGCGATGGTCGTGCCGCGTCCCGCCGATCACCCGCCTGCCCCCCGAACCGGGGACTGCTGATGACGGGCCCCATAGGCTGGGGACCGTTCGAGCGAGCGGCCAAGCCCTTCCGCCACTATCGCCACCGCAGATCCGTAGACGAGATGGGCGGCCAAGCCTCGGATGCGGGTGAAGGTCGGATAGTGATGATTGGGCGCGCTGAGGCCGAGGGTGGGCACCAGGTATTCGTCCAGAATGAGCGACATGGCGGTCCCGCAGGTCAGCGCGGCGGTGAAGGGCCGCAGACCGGCGTACCGCCGCAACAGGCCGTAGACCGGGCCCCAACCCATACCGGTGGCGAGGTGGATCGCCTTGCCCGATATCTCGTGCCGGCGAGGCGTGGGGTCGACGTCCATCGCAGCACAGAGCTTTTGTGCCGCGACCAGGGAAGAGGATGCGCCGGGGCGCACCCGCTTCTCGTGTCGATCAACGCGCTCCGGGGTGGTCCACCGCAACGGACGCTGGGCGAGGTTCGTCACCAGCGTTGCCACCAGCCCGGCCGTCAGCCCGACGGTGACATCGACCCATACGGCGTGACTGGGCGGCCGCATCATCAGACGAGCCATATCGACAACCCCAGAACGACGCCGACGCCGCCGATCACGACGCAGTAGCTGGGCACGACCCATGCGTTCGGTCCGTGTGGTCGCGACGCCCTCCGCACGCGCGCAGGTGCCGCTTCGGTCTCGCGTGCCAGGGCGATGCGCTCGTGAGACGGAGGGTGCCCGGCGGCCTCATCGTCCGTCCCGAGCTGGGAGAGCCCCGGATCATAGGCCTTCACCTTGTCGCCCGTCGCGCCGCTATCGATGTCCGCCTTCAGCATCGCCGATGTCGGGCGGGAGGAGGCGGGAGGAGCCTCTACGGGCATGCTGCCGGGGGACGGCGGGGTCTCGGAACGGAGGATCATGCTGCATGCCTCGCGGCACCGGTACGCCGGGCGTCTCCCGATGCGGTGTCGTAAGACTGAACAACCGCTGCGCGGGGGCGCCGTGTCCCTCGATCGGTGTCGCATGGACCGGGCAGCGCTGGTCCGAACGGCAGGGTTTGACCGTAAGCGGCTGATACGCCTCGGAGAAGGACTGCCGGAAAAGCCGATTGTCTCCTACCGATCCGCCCCAGTCACTCAGCTGACGAGAACGACAGCCGGGAAGCGGACGCGACCCGTTGCGCGTCCGTCCTGCGCGCGCCGGTCGTCACGGGGGTTTCTGTCGAAGCGATCTTTGAAGCGGCGAGCGAAATGCGCCTGGTCGGTGAGGCCGCAGTCGTAAGCCAGCATGCCGACCGCGGCTGCGAGCGGGGGCGGGTCGAGGCCCGGCTCGCCGAGGTCAGCCGCGACATGGGCCTTGGCACGCTGGACTGTGGCGTTGCCGTGCATGGAGCGCGGCACCTATCCGGTCACGAGACTCGCCACGATGAGGCCGACCGACGCCCATCGACGTCCATCGACGCTCGGCTGCGTCCGGCGCGAGGCATCGGCTGACCTGCATCAGCTCGGTCAGGAAGCCCGTTGCCGAGGCGGTGCGAGCGAGGTCAGCACCGATCGTCAGCCCGCTGTAGAGACGGGCCGGGCCGAGGAAGGATTCCCGCCAGCACGACTCGACAGCGGCGCGACGCTCGGCCTGCCGCAGCCGGGTGACGTCTCGTTCACCCTTTCTGTGGCACCAGCGCACGCCCGCTGGTCGTCCCCGCGGCCTGGGGCTCAACCACAGGAGGTCTGACCATGTCGCACCTGAAGATGCTCGCCGCTGCAGCCGCTCTCGTTGGCGGTCTCGGCCTCGCATCCGCAGCCAGCGCTGCACCTCTTGCGCCGATCGGTGCTGGAACCATCGCGGGCGACGCCCACGTCACCAACGCTGCTATGGGTTGCGGTCCCGGCTTCGCTCGTGGCCCCCTCGGTCGATGCCGCCCGATCGCCCGCGGCTTCCGGCCCGGTCCGCACTGCTTCGTGCGCCGGACCCCGGTCGGGCCGCGGCGTATCTGCCGCTAAGGTATACTAAGATTACTGCCGCGCCGGGGCATCCGGCGCGGCGCGCTTCGGCGACGCTCGGTGACCTCATCGAACTGCGCCGGCAGGTAGGAGCGGCCCGGCACGTCGAGGGTCTCGGTAGCGGCTGGCGCCAGTGTGTCGGTCCAGCGGTATCCCCGCGCCCGTACGGACTTCGCGGTGGCGCTACGCTCGCGCTCACCCTTCACGACGAGGCGCCGCAGCGCGTCGGCGGCAGCCGCGATGGGCGTCGTCGCTGAACCCCCGCCGAATGGTTCCGCGGTGCAACGTGCCCTCTCGCACCGCACAAACCCCGGCGATCGGGCATCTTCCCGTCAGACGGCTCTGCAGGGACTGACACACAGCCTCGCGCCGCACGGAAGAATTGCCCAGCATGGCTCTGAAGATCTTTTCCTACGCGATGATCGGCGCCTTCTTGGGCGGTCTTGCCATGACGGTCATCGGCTCCGCGGGGGTGCTGATGGGCCTCTGAGCCCCCGAGCCGGGTCGGAGACTGAGCCGCCGGCAGAACAAGCGACACGATCAGCGGCGGGGTGCGCGTCCCGCCGTTCTCGTGTGCCGCGTCAACGCAGATCACAGCACCGCTCCGCCCGCCTCGCCCGCGGCCATCTCGTCGTCGGTGCGACGCTCGGACCTACTCTGACGCTCGCTGTGTTACTCCCGAACACGGAGAGCGTCCCATGTCCGACAAGCCACGCACCTCGAACACGCAGGATCTCGCCAGCACCGAGTACGATGCCGAGCGCTGGGCCAAGGTCGGTGCGGAGCAACAGTCCCTTCCACCGATCAGCCCTAAAGCGCCGTCGGATCCAGTCGATGGCCCGGAAGTCGGCTTGACGCAGAAGGGCACCGACGCGGACGCGGTCGTGAAGCGTGAGACCGAAGTGTGAGCGCTCAGGTCTGCGCGCAGGCTCCGAGCCTCGCGGCGCAGTCCGCCCGAGCAAGTTGGCCGAACGGGGCGCCCCGCGTCGCTCTTTCGGCTCCCGCTCCTGGACGCAACAATCGGAGCAATCGTCGCGACATCCGGCCTGACCATAAGGCCGCCTCGAAACAGCCGAGCTGACGAGGGAGGCCGCGATGACCAAGCCAATCACCCTGACGAACCGCTTCGCCGACGCCGTCGTGACGGCAGCCGTGGCTTTGAGCCTGATCATGCACGCACAGGTCATGATCCTGCCGCCGCACTTCGTCTGAGCTTTCGCCGCGGGCCATTTGGCGCGCGGTCTCGATGCCGGCGACAAAGGCGGCCTGCTCGCAGGGTGCCATCGCCCGAGCCTCGAACGAACGGGAAAAGCCCCACCGCGCATCGAGAGCGCGGCAGGGCCAGCGATGTCCTCTGCCTTGTTCGGACTACGCGTCACCCCGGCACTCGGCCAACGGGCCCGTACACGGCAACCGCCTGACGGCGTGCCGTGTGACCGGGCTTCCGCGGGCCCATCGGCAGGCTGATGACGTGCGACATGGCGGCCCCGTCCCAGGCTGCAGAACGGGACAGGGCGGTGCGGCTGCCAGGATCTGGCGGCATCCGGTGGCAGCCAGCGCGTCGAAGGCGCGTATGCCGTTCCGACAAGGCGGAATCTGCCAATCGCGTCCGTGTGGAGGCATACCGCGAACCTGTCGGAATGCAGCCTGTCCCGTTTCAGCACGCCGTTGCCTTCCGAGCGGCAGGCCGTAGGTTCGAGCCCTCCCGGGGCCGCCAGCAACCTCGGGCGCGCGGCCCGTTGCGCCGGCGGCCGTTCCGGCGCGCCGGCTCCCGGATCGGCGGGCGCCATCCAGGATCACTCGGGGAGCAGGTGTCCATGATGATCGGCGGTTCTCTGCGCGGCGCCCTCGTGGCGGCGGCCTGCCTGTCGGGCAACGCGGCGTCGGCGCAGGTCTACGGCAACTGGACCGTGGGGAGCGGCCAGGGCTACGTCGAGTACATCGTCCGCAGCGGGCCGAGCAGCAGCGTCAACATCAGCTGCGACGAGGGCGCGACCGGCGAAGGCGAAGCGAAGCGGACCAGCATCTTCATCGAGATCGCCGGCAAGGCCCCGCCGCCGCGCTCGACCGTCGACGTGCTCACCGACGGCGAGCGCCTGCAGCTCGACACGGATGCCCAGGGCACGATCCTCACCGATTGCCGCGCGTGCGCGGACCGATTCGCCGCGCTGTGGTCGCGGCTCCGCGCGTCCAAGCAGATGATCGTGGCCCTCGCGGACGGGCGCCGGGCCGCCTTCCGGCTCAGCGGCGCCGCGAAGGCGCTGGAGCCGAAGCACTGCGCGACGGGCTTCAAGAGCTGACCCGAGGGTCGGCCCGCAGCGACGGATGCGCGCCGGCGAGACCGACCGGTGCCTCTCAGGATAAGGCAGCCGGGCTTGTCCCCGGGACTTCCCCGGCCGGCGGCGAAGGGCCCGCCGCCTGTCGGTCCGACAGGCTCCGCTTCCAGCGCGCCCGCAGGACGGCCGGCCGGACGCCGTGCCGCTCCTCCAGGAACTCGGCATCCGTGATCCGGTCGGTGCGGAAGTGCCGGAACGCCCCGCGCAGCTCGCACCAGGCCGCCACCATCCGGGCCTCATCGAGGAACCCGACGATCACCGGCCAGATCACGCGCTGGCTCGGATCCCCGCGGACGTCGCGGTACTGGATGCGGATCTTGCGGCCCTCGCGGATCCAGGCCCGCGCGCGGGCGACGTCGATCCCGTCCGCGGCCTGCGCGAAGGCCGTCGGCGTGCCGATCGACGGATCGGCGATGAACGGGCGCAGGCGCTCGGGCACCACGGCGGTGATCTTGGCGATGAGATCGCGCGCCGCCTTGGCGAGGACCGGTTCGCCCCGGCCCGCGACCCACTGCGCGCCGAGGACGGCCGCCTCGATCTCGTCGGGCGTCAGCATCAGCGGCGGCATGTCGAACGCCGCGCCGAGCACGTAGCCGAGCCCGGCCTCACCCTGGATCGGCACGCGTTGGCCGACGAGGTCGGCGACGTCGCGGTAGACCGTGCGGACCGAGACCTCCAGCTCCCGGGCGATCTCGGCGGCCGTCACCGGGCGCGGGGAGCGCCGCAGGATCTGGATGATCTGAAACAGTCTGTCCGCGCGACGCATCGTCCGACTCCTGCTGACAGAATGCTGTCAGCAGGGCGTCCCTACAAGTCCTCCCGCCACGGCCATCCCGCGCGCCGTGACGACAGGAACCGCGCCATGATCACGCTGTACCACGCCCCGCAATCGCGCTCCTCGCGCATCGTCTGGCTGCTGGAGGAGCTGGGCGTTCCCTACACCATCGCGCCGGTCTCGATCTTCCGGCCCATGACCGGCGAGGGTGTGCCGGACGACGCCAACCCGCATCCCGACAAGCGGGTCCCGGCCGTCCTGCACGCGGGCGCGCTGATCGCGGAGTCCCAGGCCATCGTGCTCTACTTGGCGGAGACGTTCCCCGAAGCGGGTCTCGCCCCGGCGGTCGGCACTCCCGAGCGCGGCGCGTACCTGACGTGGCTGGCCTGGTACGTCGCCGAGTTCGAGCCGGCGCTGTTCGCCGGCCTGACGGGCGAACTCGCGGGATCGCCGCAGAAGCGCCGGACCCACGAGGCGGTGGTCCGCCGCCTGGAAGCCGCCCTGGCGCGCGGCCCCTACGTGATGGGCGACCGGTTCTCCGGCGCCGACATCCTGATCGGCAGCGCGCTGGGCTTCGGCCGCACGGCCTTCCCGGCGAGCGCGGCCTTCGACGCCTATCTGGAACGCTGCCGGGCGCGCCCGGCCGCCCGGCGCGGCGCGGCGAAGGACGGCGCGTCGGGACCGCAATCCGCCTAGCGCGGACCGAGAGCGCGGCCGTGGCGGCGCGCTCGCGGCGACGCTTCCGGACGGCACCGGCGACCGCAGGTGTTCCCGGACACGCCGGGCCTGAAAGCTCGGGCGTACATCGGGATCACACCGCGAGCACGGTCGCGAACCCGATGGAGACGACGATGACCTGGACGAACCGCATCACCCTGGCCGCGACCCTGATCGCCGGCGCCATCGCCCTCGTGACCTACGCGCAGGCCCTCAGCCTGCCGACGCATTTCGCGTGAGCGAGATGCGCCCGGCGGCTGTCCCGCTCACCGGGGCAGCCTGAACCCGCGCCGAACGGTTCCGCGGCGCAGCGTGACTCTTCGCACCGCACGCGCCCGGCCGATCCGGCATCATCGTTGCAGATGGTGATCCCGGGTCTCGCCCGAGACCCGCTGCTCGATGAAAGGCGTGCACGACATGGTTCTGAAGGGCTTCTCCTACGCGATGATCGGCGCCTTCCTGGGTGGCCTCGCGATGACGGTGACCGGCTCGGCCGGGGTGCTGATGGGCTTCTGAGCCGCGCGGCGCGGTGGCCCTCGGGGCTGCCGAAGCGACGGACTGCGTGAACGGCGGGGTGAGAGCCCCGCCGTTCTCACGTGCGGGGTCCGGACAGCGTCGCGGAGCCGCGCATGCCGGCCGCGCCGCGCCGGCGGCCGCCGCCGGCGGCGAGGTCCGCGGCCGGCCCGGCCACGTCGATCAGGCCGCCTCCCTGCGGGTGACGACCAGGGCCCAGATCGTGGCCGGGATCCATCCGATGATCGTCAGGTGGAGGATGATGCAGAGGATGCCCTGAAACACCTTTCCGCGCAGGAACATGGCGAGCCACGGCGCGAGGAAGCAGATGAGGATCATGATCATGGGGGCGACGGGTCTCCGCGTTCGTGAGCGAACCCGGATCGCGGCGGCTGGTTCCGGACGGCCGAGCTCCGGCCGCGGCCGGGCCTAGGCGCCGGACCGCGCGCTCAGACGCGCCCGGAGACGCGAGGCCCGGCCGGAACCGTCGATGCACTCGATCCCGCCGCCGGCGTTGAGCGTGTGGAGACAGCTGCCGGGCCATGCCGGGCCGGGTTCGATCCGGTTGAGGATGGTCTGGGCGAACCCCTCCGGATCGAGCCGGTCGATGCGCGCCAGCGACAGGGCGCGGCCGTAACCGTGGGCGCAATCCTGGACCGGCCGGATCAGTGCCCCGTCGCGCGCGACGATCCGGCCCGCGGGCCGCGCGAAGGACGGGTCGACCAGCACGGGATTGGCCGGATGCGGCGCGTACGGCCCCCGGAAGTCGGGCGCCGACCAGAGATGCAGCGCGTCGTGGTGGCAGCCCGATCCCGGCGGGGCGCCGACGGGCGCGTCCCGAACGGTGGCGAACATCCACCAGCGGCCGCCGTGCTCGAGGAGCGTCGCGTCGCTCGCGACGACGCCGGAGAGGAGCGTCGCCTCCTTCACCCAGCCGCCCGGATAGCGCGTCGCCCGGTAGAGGTCGACCGTGCCGGCCGCGGAACTCTCCGGCACCATCCAGACGGAGCCCGCGCGCGCGAACACGAACGGGTAGGAGAGGTGGTACGGCTCCTCCAGAACCGGGACGGGCGGCCCCTCGGGCCCGTCCGCTCCGAAGCGGACCGCCGAGATGATCGCCTTGCCGGTCGCGTGCGGGAACTCCTCCACGAAGACGTGGGTCGTCCCGTCGACGGCCAGGGGGAACGGGTCGGCGTAGAAGCGCCGCCCGTCGTCGGGCAGGACCTGCCAGCCGTCCGCGGGATGGCGGCCCAGCGCGACGAGGTCCGGCCCGCGGAGGGCCCGCCACCCGGTGCGCCAGTGCGGGGCGTGGTAGCACAGCCTGTACAGGCGGCCGACGAGGCTCCGGGCGACGAGCCGCGCCGGACGGGACGCCGGGATCCGCACCGCGCGGACGGGCACGGCCGCGGCCGCGGCGGGCGTCGCCGCGCCGGGCCGGCCGGCCAACCGGTCCCGCAGCGCGGCGGCGACGATCGTCGCCGTGCGCGTCAGGGCGTCCTCGAACGAGAGGGCGATGGAACCCCGGTAGTCCGAGCCGAGGCGGCCCGCGGCGACGGCGGTGCCGCCTTCGAGGAGCTCGAGCTGCGGGACGCGGCCCGCGAGCAGGCTGGCGAGCAGGCCGGTCTCGCCGAGGCCGCCGTCGTAGGCCACGCGCCAGACCGGGCAGGGCGCGACCGCGTCGCCGCACAGGTCGAGCACGAGGTCCGGGCTCGCGGGCCGGCTCCAGGCCGCGAGATCCGCCGGCGGCACCGGCCGCGACCCGTTCGGCGCCAGCCGGAAGATCAGCGCCTCCAGCCGGAACAGCAGGTCGGCCTGCGCCGGCCAACCGTCCGGACCGGGCGCGGCGTCGACGCTCACGGCCGCGAGACCGGGCAGGCCGGAGAGCCGGTTCAGCAGCGCGACGTGCCAGCGCCGCGGGTTCGCGCCGTCGAGGCGAACTCTCACATGCATGGCGCCCCGGTTCCCCTCGCGCGGTCGGTCAAGACGACTGTCGAGTCCATCTATTTTCCCGGTGGTAACAGGAGTCATAACTCCGGATCGGGACTCGGAGATTGCGGGCAGCCGGAGGCGTGGCCCGGTTCCGCGCGCCGAGATCCGCTCTCGCGGCGGTCGGAGATTGCCGGAACCTTGCCGGGTTGCGCGGATCGGCGGCGGGATCGATCGGGATGGCCGTGGACCCTCCAGCGGTCCCCCGGCGCCGGGTGTGGCACGCTTGTCACAGCCGGCGTCGACCGTAGATCTCGATGCAACCAAAAGGCCGCCGCGTTGTTATCGCGCTCGCCCGCGTAAAGCGCGCTGTATTTCCCCGCTCGAACGCGTCTTGACGGACGATTTACTCCGCCATCTCGGGCCTTCGACAGGCGGTGTGACCTCAAAACTACAGCCATTTCCCCCGGTGATCGGTAGCTACGCCGCCAGATCACACATTCGGGGAACCGACATGACCAAGCTCCTGGCCTCGCTGGCCGCCTTCACGGCCCTGACCGGCGCCGCCTCGGCCGCCGACCTGCCGCGCCGCGCCGCCCCGCCGCCGGTGTTCACCCCCGTCCCGGTCTTCACCTGGACGGGCGCCTACTTCGGTATCAACGCCGGCTACGCCTTCGACGCCAGCGACCGCAACACCGGCAACACCTTCGCGGTGCCCTTCCCCTACGCCGCCCCCGGCACCGTCGCCTCCTTCCGCAACCGCAGCCAGGACGGCTTCTCCGGCGGTGGCCAGATCGGCTACAACTGGCAGATCACCCCGGGCTCCGGC
>NZ_BBUX01000039.1:0-51745 GCF_000974725.1 Methylobacterium sp. ME121 | reverse complement strand
GGGATCAGGGCCGTCCGGACGAGGCGCGAGGCGACCGCGGGTCGAGACCGTGCTCCATCCTGAAACTCCTCGTCCCTCACCCCGACCCTCTCCCGCACGGGAGAGGCGGCTTGTCGCGCACTGCCGCCGGCGTCGGTGCGCGACCCCTATGGGTGACCGACGCGGCCAGGGGCGGAGACAGGGAGAAGGCCCAGTCGTTGCGGAGCGTGGCGTCTCCGCGCCCGCTCGCGTCCCGAACCGCAGTGGCTCGAGGCGCGGATATGCTCCTTCGAGCCGCGCTCCTCCTTCTCGCCCTGCTCCTGCCGACCCTTCCGGCCCGGGCCGGCCAGCTCGATCGCGCGGGCGTCGAACGCCACTTCCCGCCCCCGCTGGTGGTCGGCGAGAAGGACGACAGGCTCCCGGTCTGGCCGATCCTGAAGCAGCAGGCGGGCTCCTACGAGGTCTTCGCCTACGCGTTCGAATCCGTCGACCTCGCGCCGATCCCCGGCTTCGGCGGCACGCCGCCCGACCTGCTGATCGCGCTCGCCCCGGACGGCACCTTCCGGGACGTGACGGTGCTCTCGCACCACGAGCCGGTCTTCCTGGAGGGCCTCGGCCCGGAGCCGCTCTTCGCCTTCGTCGAGCAGTATGCCGGCCTCTCGGCCCGGCAGGCGATCCGGGTCGGGCGCCCGAACGCGCGGGCCGCCGGCGCAGCGCCCCAGACCACCGTCGACGGCATCTCCATGGCCACCGCCTCGACCCGGGTGATCAACCAGTCGATCCTGGCCTCGGCGCTGGCGGTCGCCCGCGCGAAGCTCGGCTTCGGGGCGGCCAATGTCGGCCTCAAGGTCGAGGCCCGGCCGGACCGCTACGAGCCCCTGTCCCTGGCCGACCTTCTCGCGCGCGGCTGGGTCCGGCGGCTGACGGTGACGAACGCGGACGCCGCCGCGGCCTTCCGGGGCACCGGCGTGGCGGACCCGTCCGAGGGGCCGCCCGATGCCGCCTTGACCGACCTGTACGTCGCCGTCCTGGACCCGCCCTCGATCGGCCGCAACCTTCTGGGTCCGTCGCGCTACGACGCGCTGATGCGCGAGCTCGGCCCCGGCAACCACGCCGTGATGGTGGTCAGCGCCGGGCCGGAGGACGCGCCCGAGAACCCGGTCGGCGACCGGTTCGTGCTGGGCGCCGTCCCCGACCGGCTGGCGATCGGCCAGGGCGGCCTGATCGTGAACGCGCGCGACATGGCGGTGGAGCGCCGCGAGGCCGGCCTCGCCGAGGGGCTGCCGCCCGGCCCCTGGACGGTCCTGCGGATCGACCAGGCCGCTGGCTTCGACCCGTCCGCGCCCTGGGCGCTGACCGAGACGATCGTCCGCGAGCGCGGCCAGATCCTGTCCGAGAAGATCGCCCGGACCTTCACGGTCGAGACCGCCCTGCCCGCCGACCTGTTCACGCGGTCCCGGCCGGATGACGGGCCGAGCTGGACCGACCCCTGGCGGGCCCGGGCGCCCGAACTCGCGCTGATCGGCCTGATGCTCGCCGTGCTGGTGCCGGTCCTGAGCCGCCAGCGCGGTCTCGTGGCGGACGGGCGCCGCTTCGCCCTCTTCCGCCTCGGCTTCCTGGCGCTGACCCTCGGCTTCGTCGGCTGGTTCGCGCAGGCGCAGCTGTCGATCGTGACCCTCGTCGGGCTCGTGCGGGCCGCCACCGCGACCCACGACCTCGCCTTCCTGCTCTACGACCCGCCCTCGCTCGTGCTCTGGGCCTTCGCGCTGGCCGCCCTGGTCGCCTGGGGGCGCGGCACGTTCTGCGGCTGGCTCTGCCCCTTCGGCGCGCTGCAGGAACTCGTGGCGCTGCTCGCCCGGCCGCTGCGCATCCGCCCGGTCGCGGTGCCGCCCGGCCTCGACCGGGCGCTGCGGTCGCTGAAATACGTCGTGCTGGCCGGCATCCTCGGCGCGGCCGCGGCGGGGTCGCCCCTCGCCGACACGTTCTCAGAGGTCGAGCCGTTCAAGACCGCCGTCACCTTGTACTTCGTCCGGGCGTGGCCGTTCGTCGCCTACGCGGCGGGGCTGCTGGTGCTCAACCTCTTCGTCTACAAGGGCTTCTGCCGCTACCTGTGCCCGCTCGGCGCCGCCCTCGCCCTCCTCGGGCGGGTCCGCGTCCTCGACTGGATCCCGCGCCGGGCGGAGTGCGGCTCGCCCTGCCAGCTCTGCAAGGTCCGCTGCCGCTACGGCGCCATCGCGCCCTCCGGCCGGGTCGACTACGCCGAGTGCTTCCAGTGCATGGAGTGCGTGACGATCATCCACGATCCCGGGCAGTGCGTGCCGCAGGTGGTGGCGCGCAAGCGGGGCCGCCGCGCCGCGCCCCGGCCGGTGACCGTCGGATGAGCGCGCCGGTCCGCTTCGCGCCGGCCCGCTTCGCGCCGGCCCGGCGCCGGCTCCTCGTCGGTGCCGCGGGGCTGGCCGCGCTCGGCGGCGTCGCGGCGCTCCGCGCCTCCGCGGCGTCGCGGGGGGCTGGCGCTGCGCACCCGCGCCGGCCTCGCCTTCGGCACCACCGTGGCGCTCACCGCCGCGGGACCCGACCCGTCGGCGATCGAGGCGGCCCTCGGCGACGGGTTCGCGGCGATGCGCGCCGTGGAGGCGGCCGCCAGCCTGTTCCGGGCCGACAGCGCCCTGGCCCGCCTCAACCGGGACGGGTCCCTCGAGGCGCCCGACCCGCACCTGCTCGCCCTGCTGCGCTTCGCCCTCGCCCTCGCGGCCGAGACCGGCGGCGCCTTCGACCCGACCGTCCAGCCGCTCTGGCCGGTCTGGGCCGGCGCGGCCGCCCGCGGCGAGCGCCCCGGGGCGGAGGCCCTGCGGGGGGCCCTGGCGCGGGTCGGCTGGCGGCGCGTGCGGGTCGCGACGGACCGGATCGTCCTGGAGCCCGGGACGGCCCTGACGCTGAACGCCCTGATCCAGGGCTACGCCGCCGACCAGGTCATGGCGGCGCTCCGGGCGCGCGGCATCGCCGACGCCTTCGTGGATACCGGCGAGTTCGGTGCCGCCGGCGCGCATCCGGACGGCACGCCCTGGCGCCTCGGTCTGGCCGATCCCCGCCACCCCGGCGAGGTCGCCGCCGTCCTCGCGCCGTTCACGGGCTTCGCCGCGACCTCGGGCGACTACAACATGAGCTTCTCGGACGACCGCGCGGACCATCACATCTTCGATCCGGCGACCGGCCGGTCGCCGCGCGCCCTGTCGTCGGTGACGGTGACCGCGCCGACGGGGCTCGTCGCCGACGGGCTCTCGACCGCCTGCATGGTCATCGGCCCCGCGCGCGGCGCGGATCTCGTCGCGGCCCGTCCGGGCTGCGCCGTGCGCTTCACCGGGAAGGGCTGACCCAGCCGTCTCGGGCGCGCGGGGCGGGGGGAACCGCGCCGCGCGCCCTGCCCCCGCGGCGGCGATGGCTCTACGGAGGGGCCGATCCGCGGCGCGGGCCCTGCATGCGTCCGCACCGGAGAGGACCGTCAGGAGACGCGCGTGACCGAAGTGACCGGGCCGTACTGGCCGACGGATGACTGGGCGGGACAGGACCCGGAAGCGGCGGGGCTCGATGCCGCGCGGCTCGCGGAGGCGGTCGGCTTCGCGGAGGCCCACGAGAGCGCGTGGCCGCGCGGCCTGTACTATCCCGACGGGCGCTACGTCGGGATCGTCGAGTGGAACGAGACCGGGCCCTGGAGCGCCATCGACGGGCCGGTGCGTCCGCGGGGCGGCCCGGCGGGCGTGATCCTGAAGGGCGGCCGGCGCGTCGCCACCTGGGGCGACACGGCCCGCCCGGACATGACCTTCTCGATCGCCAAGAGCTATCTCGCGGTCCTGGTCGGCCTCGCCCACGACGACGGCCTGATCCCCGACGTCGACGCGCCGGTGCGGGACAGCGTCCCCGACCCGCTGCTCGACGGCCCGCACAACGGCGCGATCACGTGGCGCCACCTCCTGCAGCAATCGAGCGAGTGGCAGGGCACGCTGTTCGGCAAGTCCGATCAGGTCGACCATTTCCGGCAGATCGGCCCCGGCGCCGACAACAGCCGCAAGGGCGAGGCCCGCGCGCTGCGGCGCCCGGGCACCTACTACGAGTACAACGACGTCCGGGTGAACCTGCTGTCGTACTGCCTGATGCGCCGCTTCGGCCGGGCCCTCCCGGAGGTGCTCCGCGAGCGGATCATGGACCCGATCGGCGCCTCCCGCGACTGGGCGTGGCACGGCTACGGGACGGCCTGGGTCGCGGTCGCCGGCGCGCGGGTCCAGTCGGTCCCCGGCGGCGGCCACTGGGGCGGCGGCCTGTTCATCGGGGCCGACGACCACGCCCGCTTCGGCCTCCTCATCGCCCGCGGAGGCGCCTGGAACGGGCGGCAGCTCCTCTCGGAGCGCTGGATCCGCGCCATGCTGACGCCGTCCCCGACCCTCGACAGCTACGGCTACCTCTGGTGGCTGAACCGCGGCGCGGCCGCCAAGCCGCACCTGCCGGCCTCGGCCTTCAGCGCCCTCGGGGCGGGCAACAACGTGATCTGGTGCGATCCCGAGCACGACCTCGTCGCGGTCCTGCGCTGGATCGACAAGACGGCCGTCGACGGCTTCCTGCTGCGCCTCGTCGCGGCCCTGCGCCCGTAGGCGGGCCGGCGGCGCTAGCGGCCCCGGACGTGATCGACGAAGCTCCTGAGCACCGGCCGCATCTGGCGGCCGGCCGCGATATCCCGGCCGCCGCCTGCGCCTCGAACGGACAGGCGCGTCCGGCGCCGCGGCGTCCGCCCGGAGACGGCGACCGCTACGGCGCGGCCGGGCCGGCGATGGTCGGTCTCTGCGCCGTCAGAGCGCCGCGATGGTCTCGGCCATCGCGCGCGCCCGCGGCACGAGGCTTCCCACCTCCAGGTACTCCTCGGGCGAGTGGGCCTTGCCGCCGACCGGGCCCACGGCGCAGAGCGTGGGGCAGCCGACGCTGGCGGTGAAGCCCGAATCGGCGCAGCCGCCGGCGAACTCGCCGGTGACGGGATGGCCGCCGTCCGCGCTCACCCGGGCGTAGGTCTCGAACAGCGCCCGCGAGGCCTCGTCCTGCACGAGCGGCAGGAACTCGCCCTTGATGGTGAGATGCGCGGTGGTGTCGGGCACCGTCGATCCCGCCACGATCTCCGCGATCCGGCTCATGGCGGCCTCGCGGTCGGGCGGGGTCACGTAGCGCAGGTCGATCTCGCAGGTGACCCGCGGCGCCACGGTGTTCACCGACTGGCCGCCGGAGATCAGGCCGACATTCACCGTGGTGCCGCGGTCGAGGTCGGTGAGCGCGTGGAGCGCGACGGTCTTGTGGGCGAGCTCCAGGATGGCGCTGCGCCCGTCGGCGTAGTTGCCGCCGGAATGGGCAGCCCTGCCGAGCACCTCGAGGTGCATGAACACCCCGCCCTTGCGGCCGGTGACGACGTTGCCGGTCGGCCGCCCCGGCTCGGAATTCAGCACCGCGCGGGCGCCCCGGGCGGTCTCCTCGATGATCGGGCGGCAGGCCGGCGAGCCGATCTCCTCGTCGCTGGTGAACAGGCCGACGAGGGGCACCGGCGCGCCGCCGGCCCGGTGGTAGGCCGCCAGCACGAAGGCGTTCATCACGAGGCCCGCCTTCATGTCGGCGACGCCCGGCCCGTAGGCGCGGCCGTCGGCGACCCGGAACGGCCGCCGCGTCGGCTCCCCCTTCGGGAAGACGGTGTCGCGGTGGCCCATGAGCACGACCGGCCGGTTGCCGCCGCCGGACCCGGCCACGCTCGCCTTCAGCGCGTCGCCGTAGCCGTCGACCGGGATCGTCGTGACCGGGATGCCGTGGCCGGCGAGGAACTCGGCGATGCGGATGCCGACCGCGTCGACGCCCGGCTTGTCGTAGGAGCCGGAATCGATGTTCACCAGCGCCTCGAGGAGCGCCAGCATCGCGCCCTCCTGCCCGTCGAGCCAGCGGAGAACGTCGGTGTCAGGTGTGGTCATCGGGGTCCTCATACCGGGCTGCCGGGACCGTGCGGCCCGGACGTCCGTGCGAGCGGAGTGAAGCGATCCGGTCGGCGCCAGACTGCGAGAGCTGCGCCGCCCTGGGTTGCTCCGCTCGCAAGGACGGCGCCGCGCCCGCACGATCCGCCGATCTGGTCGGCCGCGCCTACTCGACCGTGACCGATTTGGCGAGGTTGCGGGGCTGGTCGACGTCTTTCCCCATGAACACCGCCGTGTGGTAGGCGAGCAGCTGGATCGGCACCGCGTACACGATCGGCGCCACCGTCGGATCGAGCGCCGGCATGGTGAAGGTCGCGAGCGTGTCCAGCCCGTGCTCGGCCGCGCCCTTGGCGTCGCCGATCAGCACGATGCGCCCGCCGCGGGCGGCCACCTCCTGCATGTTCGAGACGGTCTTCTCGAACACCGCGTCGTGCGGCGCGATGACGATCACCGGCACGCTCTCGTCGATCAGGGCGATCGGCCCGTGCTTCAGCTCGCCCGCCGCGTAGCCCTCGGCGTGGATGTAGCTGATCTCCTTGAGCTTCAGCGCGCCTTCCAGCGCCATCGGGTAGCTGGTGCCGCGGCCGAGATAGAGCACGTCCCGCGCCTTCGCGACCTCCCGCGCCAGACCCTCGATCGCCGCCTCGTGGGTCAGCGCCTCCGCCATCAGGCCCGGCGCCTTGATCAGGCCGTCGACCAGGCGCCGCTCGCCCGCCGCGTCGAGCGTGCCGCGGGCGCGCCCCGCCGCGATGGCGAGGCAGAGCAGCACGGTGAGCTGGCACGAGAACGCCTTGGTGGAGGCGACGCCGATCTCCGGCCCGGCCAGCGTCGGCATCACCACGGAGGATTCCCGCGCGATGGTCGAGGTCGGCACGTTGACGACGCTCAGCGTGTGCTGGCCCTGGGTCTTCGCGTAGCGCAGGGAGGCCAGGGTGTCGGCGGTCTCGCCCGATTGCGAGATCACCAGCGTCAGCCCGTCCTTCTCCAGCGGCGCCTCGCGGTAGCGGGCCTCGGAGGCGACGTCGATCTCCACCGGCAGGCGCGCCACCTGCTCGAACCAGTAGCGGGCCACGAGGCCCGCATAGTAGGCCGTGCCGCAGGCGGTGATGTAGACGCGGCTGAGCTTGGCGAAGTCGAAGGGCAGCGCCTCGGGCAGCATGACCCGCCCATTCGCCATGTCGACGTAGTGGGCGAGCGTGCGGCCCACCACCTCGGGCTGCTCGTGGATCTCCTTGGCCATGAAGTGGCGGTACTCGCCCTTGTCGATCCGGTAGGCCTGCGTGGCGATCTTCTGCCGGGCGCGCTCGACCGTGGCGCCCGACGCGTCGCGGATCTCCGCGCCGCCCCGGGACAGGATCGCCCAGTCGCCCTCGTCGAGATACGTGATCGCGTCGGTGAACGGGGCGAGCGCCAGGGCGTCGGAGCCCAGGTAGGTCTCGCCCTCGCCGAAGCCGATCGCCAGCGGCGCCCCGTGGCGGGCCCCGATCAGCAGGTTCTCCTCGCCGGAGAAGAGGAAGCCCAGCGCGAAGGCGCCGCGCAGCCGCGGCAGGGCGGCGGCGACCGCCTCGACCGGCCCCATCTGCCGGTCCATGTTGCGGCTGACGAGCTGGGCGACGACCTCGGTGTCGGTCTCGGTCTCGAAGACGACGCCGTCGGCCTCCAGCTCCTGCTTGAGCTCGCGGAAATTCTCGATGATGCCGTTGTGCACGACCGCCAGGCGCGCTGTGGCGTGCGGGTGGGCGTTGGTCTCGTTGGGCCGGCCGTGGGTCGCCCAGCGGGTATGGCCGATGCCGATCGTGCCGGTGAGCGGCTCCTGGGCGAGCTTGGCCTCCAGGTTGACCAGCTTGCCCGAGGCCCGGCGCCGCGCCAGCCGGCCGTGCTCCAGGGTGGCGATGCCGGCGGAATCGTAGCCGCGGTACTCGAGCCGCCGCAGGGCCTCGATCACCTGCCCCGCCACCGCGTCGCGCCCGACGATGCCGACGATGCCGCACATAGGAGTGTCTCTCGCTGTCGCGCCCGGATGGCTACGCGCAGCGCTGCGCAAGGTCCGGGCCGCCCCGCGCCGTGCGGGGCCGAGCGGGACTTCTACCGGATCGGGACGGCGCAGGGCCAGCCCCGGTCACGCGGCCCTTCGCGCTCACGCCTTCCCGCGCCGCGCCTTCTCGGCCTGCAGCGCCGCCCGCTTCTCCCTGGCCCAGCCCGGCTTCACCGCCTGCCGGCCCCGGGCCACCGCCATGGCGTCCGCCGGCACGTCGTCGGTGATCACAGAGCCCGAGGCGACGTAGGCGCCCTCCCCCACCGAGACGGGGGCGACCAGGGCCGAGTTCGAGCCGATGAACGCGCCCGCGCCGATCGTCGTCCGGTGCTTGAGCACGCCGTCGTAATTGCAGGTGATCGTGCCGGCGCCGATATTGGCCTTGGCGCCGATCTCCGCGTCGCCGAGATAGGTGAGGTGCGCGGCCTTGGCGCCGGCCCCCATCCGGGCGTTCTTCAGCTCGACGAAATTGCCGAGCTCCGCGCCGGCCTCCAGCACGGCGTGGCCGCGCAGCCGCACGAACGGCCCGACCTTCACGCCCGCCTCCAGGCTGGTCTCGGTGAGATGCGCGAAGGCGCGCACGGTGCAGCCCTCCGCGACCCGCACGCCGGGGCCGAACACCACGTGGGGCTCCACGATCACGTCGCGCCCCAGCACCGTGTCGTGGCTGAGGAACACCGTCTCGGGCGCGATCAGCGTCGCGCCGCCCAGCATGGCGCTGCGGCGCAGCTGCGCCTGGATCGCGGCCTCCGCCACGCTGAGCTGCACCCGGTCGTTGACGCCCTGCGCCTCGGCCTCGTCCACCGGCACGACCGTGACGGGCAGCCCGTCGGCGACCGCCAGCGCCACCGCGTCGGGCAGGTAGTACTCGCCGGCGGCGTTGTCGTTGCCGATGCGGGCGAGCAGCGCCAGGGCGTGCCGTCCGGCGAGCGCCATCAGCCCGGCATTGCACAGGGTCACGGCCCGCTCGGCCGCGCTCGCGTCCTTCTCCTCGCGGATGGCGAGCACGCGGTCGCCCTCGGTCAGCACCCGTCCGTAGCCGGCGGGCGTGGCCGTCTCGAAGGCCAGCACGGCCACCGCGGCGCCGTCGGCCAGGGGCGCGCGGAGGCGCAGGAAGGTGTCGGCCGAGACGAGCGGCGTGTCGCCGAAGGCGATCACCACGTCGTCGTCCGGGTCGGCCAGGATCTCCCGGGCGGCCAGGACCGCGTGGGCGGTGCCGAGGCGCTCGGCCTGCGGGAAGACCCGGGCGCCGGGGGCCGCCCGGGCGATCTCGGCGGCGACGTCGTCGCGGCCGGGCTCGGCCACCACGGCGATCCGGCCCGCGCCCGCCGCCTGCACGGCGGCCAGGACGTGGCCGAGCATGCTGCGGCCGGCGATCCGGTGCAGCACCTTCGGCAGGTCGGAGCGCATCCGCGTGCCCTTCCCGGCCGCGAGCACGATGGCGGTGAGGCTGCGCGAGGGCGTTCCGGTCGGGGTCATCGCAGGTCCAGGCGTCGATCGAAGGCCACGACGGATGGGCCGGACGGGCGCCCGGCGCAACCCCGTCCGGAGCGATCAGCGCAGCGCCAGGGCGACGTGCTGGCTGGAGCCGTGGGCGAAACGCTCCCGGCGGCGCTCGATCGAGCTCGGGATCCGCAGGGACTCGCGGTACTTCGCCACCGTGCGCCGGGCGATGTCGACGCCCTCCCCGCGCAGCTTCTGCACCAGCGCGTCGTCGGACAGCACGTCGTCCGGCGTCTCGCCGTCGACGAGCTGCTTGATGCGGTGGCGCACCGCCTCCGAGGAGTGGGCGGCGGCGCCGGCCGCCCCGGGGATCGCCGCGGTGAAGAAGTACTTCATCTCCAGGGTCCCGCGGCTCGTGCCGATGGCCTTGTTGGAGGTGACCCGCGAGACGGTCGATTCGTGCATGCCGATCGCCTCGGCCACAGTCTTGAGGTTCAGCGGCCGCAGGTGGGTGACGCCGTGGACGAAGAAACCGTCCTGCTGGCGGACGATCTCGGTGGCGACCTTCAGGATGGTGCGGGCACGCTGCTCCAGCGAGCGGGTCAGCCAGTTGGCGTTCTGCAGCGCCTCCGACAGGAACGCCTTGTCGCCCTCCGCGGCGGCGTTGCGCGAGACGCGGGCGTAGTAGCTCTGGTTCACCAGGACCCGGGGCAGCGCCTCGCTGTTCAGCTCGACCAGCCAGGAGCCGTCCGGCGCGGCGCGCACGAACACGTCCGGAACCAGGACCTCGACGGCGCTCGACCCGAAGGCCCGGCCCGGCTTCGGGTCCAGGCGCCGGATCTCGCCCAGCATGTCGACGAGATCCTCGTCGTCGACGCCGCAGAGGCGGCGCAGCGCGGCGAAGTCCCGCTTGGCCACGAGGTCCAGCCGCGAGACCAGCGCCTGCATCGCCGGGTCGAACCGGTCGCGCTCGCGCAGCTGGATCGCGAGGCACTCGGCGAGGTCGCGGGCCGCGATCCCGGGCGGGTCGAAGGTCTGGACCAGCGCCAGCATCCGGCCGACGAGGGCCGGGTCGGCGCCGAGGCGCTCGGCCACGCCCTCCACCGTCTCGCGCAGGTAGCCGGCCTCGTCGACGGCGTCGATCAGGAACCCGCCGATCAGCCGCTCGGCCGGATCCCGGGTCGCGAGGTCGAGCTGGCCCGCGAGGTGCTCGCGCAGCGAGGTCTCGGCCGTCAGGGTCGCCTCGAAGTCGGGGGCCTCGGCGTCGAAGCTGCCGCCGGTGCTGCCGTAGGGCGGCGGCGTCAGCGAGAGCATGTCGCCCCCGCCCGCCTCGCGCGCCTGGACGGGGCTCTCGTCGGGGAAGACGTTGTCGAGGCGCGTGTCGAAGTCGCTCTCGATCTCGCCGCGGCTCGGGTTGAGGTCGGCCGAGAGCCACGATTCGGGCTCTGCCGCCTCGAACCCGTCCGACCCCGCCTCGTCGGCGTGGCCGCCCGATTCGGCGGCATCGCCCGCGGCCGGCAGGTCCGGCTCGGCGCGCTCCAGCAGCGGGTTGCGCTCCAGCTCGGCCTCGACGTAGGCCGAGAGATCGAGGTGCGACAATTGCAGAAGCTTGATCGCCTGCAGGAGCTGCGGCGTCATCACCAGGGCCTGGCCCTGACGCACTTCCAGCCGTTGCACCAAACTCATGCGAGGCCCCGATGCCCTTCCGGCGCGGTTCGCCAGCCGGAGCCACGCTGCTCACGGCATGGTTCTTGCTTGTTCCGTTGCGCTTTCTCTAGCCCGATCCGGCCCGCGCGTCAAAGCGCGACCGCGCACGCGGATGTTGGCAAGTGCACAGCGCTGCCGCGCCCGTGGCGCGTCGGCCACATCCCGGTCTTCCACCCCGCAGTCTGAAGGCAGATCTTAAAGGAAGGTTTGCGCATTCGTCCGCGCGCGTTTGCCAAGACATCCGAAAATCGCCGGCATTGGTTTGTCTGGTTGCAGACGCTTCGTCCGCTAGATGCAATATCCGCTCGCTATTGCGTGTTGATCCGAGCATGGCTCGGGGGTGCGCCCCGGTTCCCGCACCCGAGCCGGAGCGCGGATGTCGATCTCTGCGTACGCGTCTGCCGAATGCCGCATCAGAACCGCCTTCTGGCTGCCCTATCCGAGGCGGATGGCGCGCTGCTCCGGCCTCATCTCGAGGCGATCGACCTTCCTCTCGGCAAGGTGCTCGTCGAGCCGGCCGCCACGATACCGCACGCGGTCTTCATCGACACCGGCCTGTGCTCCGTGGTGTCGACCATGGCCGAGGGCGGCCGCATCGAGATCGGACTGTTCGGACGCGACGGCATGGCTGCGCCGGCGCTGCTGCTCGGAACCGACACGATCCCGTACCAGATCTTCATGCAGGTTGCCGGTCGCGGGCGCCGGATCTCCGTGTCGGCCCTGCGCGAAGCCCTGCGATCCAGCCCGTCGCTGCGCAACCTGCTGCTGCGCTACGTCCAGACCTTCCTGATCCAGGTTGCCCAGACCGCGATCGCCAACGCGGGCGCGCCCGCCGAGGAACGGCTCGCGCGGTGGCTCCTCATGTACCACGACCGGCAGGACGGCGACGATCTGTCGGTGACGCACGAGTTCCTGTCGATCATGCTCGGCGTACGCCGGCCGACGGTCACGGTCGCGATCCACACCCTCGAGGGCGCCGGCCTGATCCGGGCCCGGCGCGGCCGGATCCGGGTCCTGAGCCGCATGCGCCTGGAGGAGGCTGCCGGCCAGACCTACGGCCCGGCCGAGGCCGAGTACGAGCGCCTGATCGGCCCGCTGCGGCGCCCTCAGAGCACGCTGGCCTAGGGCGCTTCGGCCACCACGGTGCCGGCCGCGCGGCGTGCCGTCGACGTGCGGCCGGCGCATCGCGCTCAGGACGTCGTGGGCGAGGCGCTCGGTCGCGGCCCGGTCGGGCAGCCCGTTGCCCTCCCGATCGGCGATCGGCGTGCCCCGCCGTCGGGATCGGAGCGCCATTCCCCTGTCGGAGCGGAGTCGGGGCCTGAGCAGGGTGTCGGACCGGCGCGGACCACGCCGGGCGGGGGGCCGGCCGCCGCGCACCCGCCGGGAGGAGCAGCGTGCGCGCGGGCGACCGCGGCATCGTGCGCGCCGACGCCTGCGGGTCGGACCATGCCGGCCCGATCGGACGTTCGCGCAGAGGATCCGGCGCTCCGAACGGCGTCCGCCGCACCGGGGCCTATGTCCACACTCATACATTTTTTCGAGGGCGGCCGGATCGCGGCCCGGAGAGCCGCGTTTCCTGCCCGGTCGCCGCGACGCGAGGGTCGGGCGTCCGGTCGCGCGAGGCCATGCCGGTGCCCACACACAGGTTAACGACATCGCTCAGGTCGCGGCGCACGCTCGTCATCTGGCCGTGAGGTTCTGCGCCGTGCGCTACTTCACCGATTTCACCGACGACCGCGGGCTGTCCCGCGACGAGGAGGGGCTGCCCTTCGCCGATTGCCACGCGGCGTGCCTGTCGGCGACCGAGGCCCTGGTCGAGGCCGCGCAGGACCGGCTCCGCGTCAGGGCGGACCGGCCGGCCCCCGGCGATGCCGGCCTGGTGCTGGAGACGCGGGTCCGGGACGCGACCGGCAGCACGGTCTTCCGCGCCCGCCTCACCCTCGACCTGGACTGGCAGGCCGCCGACGGCTGAGCGCGGGCCCTACCAGCCGCAGTTCGGGATCGGCGGCTGCGCCTTGGCCATCGCCGACTTCTCGATCTGCACCATCGCGCCCCAGGCGTATTTCTGGGCGTGGGGCGTGACGTTGGCGAAGAGGCAGCCGAGCTGGAAGTGGGTCGCGCCCATCTCGCCCGCGAAGCCCATGCAGTCCAGGAAGGTCCAGGTCTTGGGTACCGGGGTCATGGACCGCCAGCGCGGCATCGCGACCGGCGAGCAGACCTTGATCGCACCGGTGCCGTCATCGGCGTTCAGCGCGTCGCCCGGGCTCTGCGCCGCGCCGGGCTGCACGGAGAGGCCGAGCAGGAGGGTCGCCGCGAGGGGGGCTCGGCAGGAGATCAAGGCGTGTCGGCTCATCGGTTCAGCGCATCGTCCACCACAGGGCCGCGAGGATCGCGAAGCCGACGACGTTGTAGAGGATCGCCCAGATCCACACACCCAGGACGGCGCGGCTCGGCTGCCGTGGCCGCGACCGACCGAGCCGCAGGCGGTTCCGGTCCTCCGGGGTCGGCCAGATCGCCGCCCGGGGAGCCTTGAGGAGCCGCGTCAGCGCCTCCGGGAGGTGCGGGCCGGGCGGTGTCTCGCCGGTCATGGCGGTCTCCGATGCGACGATGGGCCGTTCCGAGGCGGGCGGGAGCCGGACCTGTTCGGGCGACCGGCGGCCGGGCGCCGCCGCCCGCCGCTCACAGCACCGTGCCGGGTGCCTGCGGGTAGTACTGGTAGGCCCAGGTCTCGGAGAGCAGCCGGTCGCCCGATCTCAGCTGCAGACGCATCTCCACCGGATCCGGTCCCTCGGCGTAGACCTTGAGGAAGACCCGCCAGGGGCTCGGCTTGCCGTAGGGCGCCCAGGTGGCGCCGACCTCCTCGACGCTGCCGCGCGACAGGGTGAGCGCGACCGTCGCCTTCTCGGGATCGAGGCCCGACAGGGCCGCGCCCTCGAATTCCAGGACGAATTGCCGCACGAGGTTGGCGCGACCCGGCCGCCGGTCCGCATCCGCGAGCCACGCGGCCTTGGTGGCCCGGGTCGCGACGCACCGGGCGAGATCGGTGGCGACCGGCTCCGCGACGGTCCAGCGCAGCCGGTAGGCGAAGCTGCGGTCGGACCCGGCCTTCGGCGCGTCGTCCGGCACCCAGAGGGCGACGATGTTGTCGTCGGTCTCCTGGTGGGTCGGGATCTCGACGAGCTGGACGCTGCCGCGGCCCCAGTCGCCCTGCGGCTCGACCCAGATGTCGGGCCGGTTCTCCTCGAAGCCGTCGTCGATGTAGGTCTCGTACGCGCGGTCGCGCTGGAGCAGGCCGAACCCCTTCGGCGACCGGTCCGCGAAGGCGCTGACGCTGAGGCGGGGCGGGTTGTTGAGCGGCCGCCAGATCAGCTCGCCGGACCCGGTCTGCATCAGCAGGCCGTCGGAATCGTGCACCTCGGGACGCCAGTCGCTCGCGAGGAAGCGGCTCATGCCCTCCGAGTACCAGAGCATCGAGGTCAGGGGCGCCATGCCGAACCGCTCCACCGCCTCGCGCATGTAGACCGTGCAGGCGACGTCGATGACGACGTGCGGCTCCTTCCGGGCGACGAACCGGTAGGCGCCGGTCAGGCTCCGGCCCTCGAGGAGCGCCAGCACGGTCACGGCGCCGTCCGAGGCCGGGCTGACGTAGAAGCGGGTGAAGACCGGGAACTCCTCGGTCTTCCCGGGCCCGGGCGCCGTGTCGATCGCGATGCCCCGGGCCGAGGCGCCGTACTGGGCACCGTCCCCGGCGGCGCGGAAGTAGGACGCGCCCAGGAAGGCCAGCCAGTCGCCGTCGTCGCCCGGCTGGCCCGCGGGCGCCTTCTGGAACCGGAATCCCGCGAAGCCCGCCCCGTCCGGGACGTCCTTGGCCGGATTGCCGGGCGGGTAGGTGAAGAGGTCGTGGGCGTACAGCACCTCGCGGGCCTGCCCGCCCTCCAGGGCGTAGACCTTCACGGGGTGACGGAAGAAGTTGCCGAGGTGGAAGAAGGTCACCGGGTAGGGGCTGTCGGCGAACAGGGCGTGGCCCGGCGGGTAGCGGATCTCCTGGAGCGGCCCGTAGGTCAGGGCGTCGAGGGCCGCCGAGGCGGGGGCCTCCGGCGGCGGCGCGTAGGGGCGGTCCCGCAGCGTCCGGGCGAGGTCCTTCAGCCGGTCGAGATCCATGGGCTCGGGCGGCGCCAGGCGCGGCCCGCCGCCGGCGGCCCGGGCGAGGCCGGGATACGGCGCGAGGGCGAGGAGCCCGATGGCGGTCAGGACGCGGCGCGTGATCAAGCTGGAACCCCCCGATGCGGCCGGGCCTCGCGACCCGCGCCGCCCTCTAGCCACGCCGGCGCGGCGGCGCAATTTCCCGGCCCGCGGCTCAGCTCCGCGGACCGCAGCTGCCGGTGCTGCCGTCGGTCGTCCAGAGGTTGGCACCGCCTCCCGGCGGGCACTGCCCCGGCAGCGCCAGGGTGATCAGCTTCGCGAAGGTGCTGGCCTCGTCCTCGCCGTAGCCGATCTCCCCGACCATGCGCCCGGTCCTGTCGAACAGCGCCACGGTGGCGGAATGCTCCATCGTGTAGTCGCCGTCCTTGGTCGGCACGCGCTTGTAGGCGACGTGGTAGGCGTCGGCCATGCGGGCGACCTGCTGCGGCGTGCCGACGAGGCCGCGGATCCGCGGATCGAACGAGGCCAGGTACTCCCGCAGGGCGTCGGGCGTGTCGCGCTCCGGGTCGAGGGTGACGAAGACGACGTTGAGGCGGTCCGCGTCGCGGCCCATCCGGCCGAGGGCGGCCGACAGGGTCGCGAGCGTCGTCGGGCAGACATCCGGGCAGTGGGTGAAGCCGAAGAACAGGACGGACGGCTTGCCGCGGAGATCGGCCTCGGTCACCGGGCGGCCGTCGACATCCGCCATCGTGAACGGCCCGCCGACCTTCCGGGGATGGCTGAACCGCGAGCCCTGCTGGAGGACGATCGCCCCGGTGCCGGTGGCGACCACGGCGATGAGGGCGGCGGAGGCGATGAGGGCGAGAGGGCTCGGTGCCATGCTGTGACCTGCGACGGCGCGTCGAAGCGGACGGTATCGATGCGGCCAATATGGGGTCCGTGTCGACCGGCGTGAGGCCCGGCGCGCCGTGCGGGGCCGGGCACCGAGCCGGGCACCGGGCCGGGAACGGCGCCAGGAACACGCCCGGGCGAGGCCGGTTGGCCAGGATACGGGCGGTCGCGCCATCCGGTGCCGGGACGCCCGTGGCCCGCCGGGATCGGTCGATCCCGTCGGGCCCCGGCCGGGCCGCGCGCCCGACCGTCCCTTCCGCGACCGTGTACGGGAGCCGCCCCAGATGGCCCAGCAGATCCCCGTCGACCCGCAGGCCCGGGCCGACGATCCCCGCCGCGACGCCGAGCGGGACGACGCGACCCACGCCATCGCCGACGACGTCGCCTACCAGCGCCACGTCCTGGTCAACGTCGTGTTCGTGGGGGCCCCCGGCGCGGGCGACCGGGGCTGGGTCCTGATCGATGCCGGCGTGATGGGCGCCAAGCGCGGGATCCAGGCCGCCGCCCGGGCCCGCTTCGGCGCGGGGGCCCGGCCGGCCGCGATCGTCCTGACCCACGGCCATTTCGACCATGTCGGCGTCCTGGAAGACCTCGCGGGGGAATGGGATGTCCCGGTCTACGCGCACGTCCTGGAGCGGCCCTATCTCGACGGCAGCGCCGCCTACCCGACGCCGGATCCGAGCGTCGGCGGCGGCCTCCTGGGTCGCCTGTCGCCGCTGTTCCCCACCCACCCCGTCGACGTGTCCGGGCGGCTGCACCACCTGCCGGAGGACGGTTCGGTGCCGCCCCTGCCCGGCTGGCGCTGGATCCACACGCCGGGCCACGCGCCCGGCCACGTCTCGCTCTGGCGCGAGTCCGACCGGACGCTGATCGCGGGCGACGCCTTCATCACCACGGCGCAGGAATCCGCCTACGCGGTCGCCACGCAGGCGCCGGAACTGCACGGGCCGCCGATGTACCTGACGATCGACTGGCCGGCGGCGCGCGCGTCGGTGCGGGCGCTCGCAGCGCTCGCTCCGGAGCGGGTCATCACCGGGCACGGCCGGCCGCTGCAGGGGCCCGAGATGCGCCGCGCCCTCGACGCCCTGGCGGAGGATTTCGACCGGGTCGCGGTTCCGGAGACGGGCCGGTTCGTGGAGCACCCGCTCGGGGCCGCCGACGGCTCCGCCTACCGGGCGCCGCGCTGACCCGCGCGACGCCGCGCGGGCGGCGTCCCACGCCTCACGAGGCCCGCGCCAGATCCGGGAACGGGGCCGGGGATCGCGCGGCGGCGAGCACGTCGTCCATCTCGGCCTTCGGCATGGCGTGGCCGAACAGGTAGCCCTGGCCGAAATGGCAGCCCTGGTCGGACAGCCAGTCGAGGCTGGCGTCGGTCTCGATCCCCTCGGCGGTGGTGGAGAGGCCGAGGCTCGCCCCGAGCTTGATGATGGCGTCGACCAGCTTCGCCCGCTCGTCGCTCATCGTGATGGCGTCCACGTAGCTGCGGTCGATCTTCAGCTTGTCGAACTTGAGTTCGCGCAGGTGGTACAGGCTGGAATAGCCGGTACCGAAATCGTCCAGCGCGATGCGCACGCCGAGTTCGCGCAGGGACAGCAGGGTCGTCCGGGTCGCCTCCAGGTCCTGGATCAGGGCACTCTCGGTGATCTCGACCTCCAGGCGCTGCGGCGGGAAGCCGGTCTCGGTCAGGATCCCCAGGATGCGCTGGGCGAGCCACGCGTCCTGGAACTGCTGCGGGGCGATGTTCACCGCCAGGATCAGGTGGGGCGGCCAGGCGCGGGCATCCAGGCACGCGCGGCGGATCAGCGTGTAGCTGAGATCCGCGATCATCCCGGTCTCCTCGGCCACCGGGATGAACTCGCTCGGTCCGACCAGCCCGCGCGACGGGTGGCGCCAGCGCGCCAGCACCTCGACGCCGACGATCTCCCGCTCGGGGAGCGACACCACCGGCTGGTAGAAGGGCTCGATCGCGCCCGTCTCGATGGCGCCGCGGAGTTCCGTCTCCATGCGGGCGCGGGCGCGCAGCTCCGCGTCCATGGCGCTGCGGAAGAACCGGAAATTGCCGCGCCCGTCCTTCTTGCCCTGATACATGGCGAGGTCGGCCGCGTGCAGGATCGCGTCGGCGTCCCCGTGCTCGGCCGACACCGCGGCGACGCCGACCGTCGCGCCGACCTTGAGGTCGTTCTGGCTCCACGTCACCGGCTCGGCGATGCGCCCGATGACCGCCTGGGCGAGACGCCTCAGCGCCTCGCTCTCGTAGCGGAGCGGGACCAGCATGGCGAACTCGTCGCCGCCCAGCCGGGCCGCCAGGCCGCCCGACGGCACGAGCTGCTGGAGGCGCTCGGCCACGGCGCACAGGACCGCGTTCCCGGCCGCGTGGCCGTAGAGGTCGTTGACCGGCTTGAACCGGTCGAGGTCGATGAGCAGCACCGCCGCGTCCCCGGCGCCCGACGCGTGCGCCCGCTCCACGGCGTCGATGAAGCGGCGGCGGTTCGCCAGACCGGTCAGCCCGTCGTGCCGGGCGATCGCCTCGGCCTGCGCCGCCGCGGCGGCGCGCTCGAGCATGAGCCGCCGGAGGATGATCGACTTGCGGATGCTGGCGCCCCACTGCGCCACGCCCATGCAGGCGGCGAGCAGGAGGAGATCCGTGAGGTTGTAGGTGGCGACCAGGGTGTTGAGATACGCGAAGGTCCCCAGCGTGACGCCGACGAACCAGATCCCGACGCCGATCACGAGCAGGCACAGGGTCTCGTACAGCTCGCCACGGCCCCAAGCTTTCGACGTCTCGATCGGCATGGTCAGGACCCGGTTTCCAGCGTCAGCGCGAAACATGCTGTCCGCTCATGCGCTGTAAAACAGCCTCCGGACGCGGGCGCCTATCTACATCGTTACGTGACTTTGTCTTGGTTTAATTTGAATTAAAGCCTGCACCACTCTCCGGCGCGCGCGGCTCGATCACGCGCAGGTGTCCCACCGCGCGGGAATTTGCCGCACATGCCCTGGTCACACCCTCGGCGATCCGGCACAGGACCGGCGCCGTCACGCCTCGCCGACGGCGTTCGGACGTTGCGCGCCTGCGCGGCTCTCCTGGAGGGCTGCGGCCGCCTTGACGATCGACAGGATCCCGCCGCGGGTCGTCTCGTCGGTGATGCTGGTGAAGGCCAGAACGAGTTCCATGACCTTCGGATCCTCGAACAGGGCTGCGGGCCCGACGCGTCCGCCGCCGGTGTCCCGCGGATCGGCGAAGAAGGTGTCCACCGGCACCTTCAGCAGGTCGGCGATGGCCTGAAGCCGCCCGGCGCCGATGCGGTTGCGCCCCTTCTCGTACTTCTGAACCTGCTGGAAGCTGACGCCGATGGCCTGACCGAGGTCGGTCTGGCTCAGGCCCTGTGCCACGCGCAGCGCCGCGATACGGCCGCCGATCGTGCGATCGGTCTCGGTGGCGGACTTGGGCTTCGGGGAGGACGACATCGGACGGAAACCTTCGGCATGCGGGACGGGGGCGACTTACCGGGTGTCGCGGTAAAAAACACAACCAAAAACTGCTTAGTGCACCAATAAGTTGCGCAAGTCCTAGTTGCACCGGGCGCATGGCTTGGCTGTTGGTTGTACGCCCACGGTCATCGAAACCGCAATGGCGGGCGGTGTCTGTCACGCGGCGCACAATTCATCGCGACCGTTCCACCGGTTTTCGCCCAGGCGCGAGGCCAGTCAGCCGCTCTACAGGACGACTCGGCGGAGATCGGGCGTCGCGATGTAAAGTACCGACATCGTGGATGATCGTCGCGCGCAGCCACGGATGTGTGAAGCCGCGCACCGCGTCGAGGAATTCCGCCCGCCGCTTCTTCGCAAGACAGCGGCGCCGCGCGCCGTGAGCGGGAATGTCGACGCCGGCAAGGCGCGGTCGCTATTGTCGCCAGGATACTGCGGTTATCGTAGGTCCAAACACTTTGTGTTCCGATCGTGAAAATCTATGAAATGATGTATTCAACGGCCAAGCCCTGCGGTACGGTCGGCTTCCCATCACAGCGCCGGCGTCGATGACCGATCTTCTCGCGACCTTCCAGGAGCCGACCGCCTCTGCCGGGCAGGCCGAGCCGGTGACTGAGAGGTCAGCCCTGCGGGCGCATATCGCGCGGATCCTGCGCAAGCTCCCTTCCGCCAAGGCGGCAGGCGCGGCGCGCTGATGGCCTCCGGGCCGTCATTCGGTCCCCGGCCCGTTTGAACTGCGACTTGCTCCGTGTGGTTGAGCCAGTGTCACTCCTCACAACGACACGGCGGGAAGACCACGTATGATGTCTGAATCCGGTTTCCGGCTCGGGGCCGCACGTCCGGCTTGGCGCATGGCGGCGGCCGTCGCGGCCGGGTTGGGCGTCGGCTCGCTGACCGGCTCTCTCGCCGATGGCGCCCGTGCGGCCGAGGCGATGCCCTCCGTCGACCTGACGATGACCACGGAGAACGGAGCCGCGACATGCGCGCCCGCCGAGCTGCGTCTGCCCGCCGAGTCGGATGTCAGCATCCGGGTGCAGAACAAGTCCACGAGTCAGATCGTCCTGACCGCGCCCCAGATCTTCGAGAACAAGAACGTGCTCCACCACGACGGCGACGTCGTGCACGTGGCCAGCAACGACGGCTACACGGTCAAGCAGAACGGCCAGGGCGAGATCCGCGTGCGGACGATCGCGGCCGGCCAGTATCCCTACGGCTGCACGAGCGTGAACGACAGGTCCCAGCCATTCCGCGGAACCCTGACCCTCAGCCCGGCGGCGCGCTAGCGGCCCGCCGCGTCGGTGTGGCGGCGCTCGGCGACCGGAGAAGGACCGGGCCCCGGCTGGCCCACGAATCCGAGACGGGCCGGACCGACCCGATCTCGCCGGACGCGACGGCCTCCACGGTCGCGCGCCTCGCCGAGCATGCTCGCGGCTGCGCCGCTCGGCGAGAGGCCCCTCGCCTCGGCGCGTTCTGCCGGCGCACCGGTCCGGGCGTACTCCATGGCGAGCGGCTCCTCGGAGTAGACGTGCTCGCCGGCCTCCAGGGCGGCCTCGGTCACCACGCAGCGGCAGGGTTCCGTTCCCGACCCTCATCGACTGGGCGTCGGATCCGCTTTCGGATCGGTCACTGGCCGGTTCGGGTGCCCGAATGCGGCGCGCCCGGATGGATTGTACACGGCGCGGTCGCCGAAAACGGTGGCGCACTTCGGTCGAACAGGCGTTTAACGCTCCGTTTACCGTGCTGTCCGAGAGTTCCAGCTTCAACCGGAGCCCCTGAACAGTCATGCTTGATGTCGCGTTCTGGTGGTGCGTGGCCGTGGCGCTGACCGGATCGGTCGGCCTCGTCGGCCTGGCCCTCTTCGCTGGACGGGGCGCCCGCTCGCGGCCGCGCGGCGTCAGGCTGGCCCGGGCCGAGCCCCTCGTGCTCCGTCACTTCGGGCGCGCGTAGATCGGCGGCCACCGGCCCGACGACGGACGTCCGAGATCTGTCGGTTCGCGGCCGGTTCGATCTCGGGTCGGCATGGTCCGGCCGGCCCGGACGGCGCCAAGATCCAGATGGCGCTCGTCCGGGCCCGTGCGGCCGATCGCTTGTCGCGGACGAGGAGCGGTCGGCGCGGCGGCATCCGAACCGCGGACTCCCCGGGTCACGATTCCGAAGGGGGGAACGGCGCCTGTCGCTGGGCCTCACTCGGCGCGGCCGCAGCACATGCGGAGCATCAAGTCTCTGTAGATCGCCTGCGCCTCCTCGATCCGTTCCACGAGGCAGTACTCATCCGTTTTGTGGCACTGCGCCGCCTCGCCGGGGCCGACGATCAGCGTGGCGACACCGTCAAAAGCCGGCACGAGAGCCGACGCATCGGTGAAGTAGGGTGCCCCGGCCGGTTCCACCGCGGCCCCCGTCCGCTCTCGCAGCAGCGCCAGGAGCGGGGCAGCGGACGGATCGTCCGGCTCGGTCGCGAAGCCCGGGAAGCTCGTGACGATCCGGATCTCGGCCTCGGATCCGAAGAGGCGGCCGAGTTCGGCGACGAGCGCCGCGTGTCTCTGATCCGGGAGGGTCCGGATATCCACGGTGAACTCGGCGCAGTCAGGGACGGAGTTGATATTCTCTCCACCGCGGACGGTGGTGACGCAGGCCGTGGCGCTGCCCAGCAGTGGATGACGGGCGCCGAAATCGTAGCCTTCGAGCCTCCGGATCCACTCCGCGACCTTGCTGATCGCGTTCTCGCCCTCGTGCGGCATCGAGGAATGCGCCGTCCGCCCGCGCGCGGTCACGACGACGCGGAGAGAGCCCTTATGGGCGAAGAGGGCGGCATTCGACGTCGGCTCTGCCACGATCAGGAGTTCGGCGGGCCCGAGACCCTTCTCGCGGGCGACGTGGAATGCGCCCTCGCATCCGGTCTCCTCTCCGGCGGTGATCACGAGCGTGATACCGCGGTGAAAGCTGCGCCCGTCCTCGATCAGGTTGCACGCAGCCGCCACGAACGCGGCCACGCCCGCCTTCATGTCGCTGGCGCCGCGGCCGTACAGCCGGCCATCCTGCACGATCCCGTCGAAGGGAGGGAATTGCCACTCGTTCGACCCGAGTGGCACGACGTCTATGTGCCCAGTGAAGCAGAGCGGCTTGCCGTTGGCCGTCCCAGGCATGCGCGCGACCAGCGTTGGCCGATCCCTGGCGAATTCGTAGCTGACGACATCGAACCCGTATCCGGTCAGCAGGCGAGCGATGAACTCGGAACATTCCTTCTCCTCACCCGGAGGATTGATCGACCGGAACCGGATGAGCTGCTTCGCGAGGTCGACAGCGTTGAGGGGCATCGGTGCTTCCACGTGAAATTTCGCGCCGTTGCCGACGGCGGTCTCCAGGGCACGCGTGTCAGGACGACGACCCTGCAGCTTCATCGGCGATGGACCGCGCTCGGGAGGGCCCGAGCGGTTCGGGCGACCGGGCTGGGTCGCCTGCGGAATGACCGCTCGTGGGGAGCGGTCTGCCCGCTGCGAGTGGAGCATGCATCGGAGCGGCCGTCGCGATCCGATCCGCCTGCGACACTCATCGGGCGCGGGAGAATGAAGTCTCTTCCGCGCACCGGCGAACGAGGAACGCGTGCATTCGCCGCGCGGGCCGCCGAAATCTCGCCGGAAACGTTGAGCCAGAGAGCGATTTCGCGCGAACCACGCGATATTGGGCGACGGTGAAAACGGACGAAATCCGGCGTGGTTCCGAGGACAATGGGAATATATATTCTCACACAAATTGATTTACGTCATGAAATCCTGTTATAGCATGTTTAAGATGATGGACATCGTCGGCTGACTCGCGACAGGTGTCGGCGACTGGGAGAGCCGTGCGCTTCCACCTGCAAGGCGAAGGTGGAGCGACATGCCGTCAGCCCCCGATAGGCAAGTGACATCAGCTCTCATTCGCAAGTTGGAAAGCATCACCGCCCTCTCCGAGGTCGAGCGTGAGGCCATCCAGAGCTTGCCCGTGAGGACGCAGGTCTTCGGCGCGCACCAGGACATCGTGCGCGACGGCGACACGTCCTCGCAATGCTGCCTGATCCTCGACGGCTGGGCCTGCCGCTACAAGCTGCTCAACCAGGGCAAGCGGCAGATCCTGTCGTTCCACGTTCCGGGCGATATCCCGGATCTGCAGAGCTTGCACCTGCCGACCATGGATCACAGCCTCGCCACGATGAAGCACACGACCGTCGCTTTCATCTCGCATGAGAGCCTGCGCGCTCTGACCGCACGCTTGCCGGATCTCGCCGCGCTCCTGTGGCGCGATACCTTGATCGACGCGGCGATCTTCCGCGCCTGGATGACCGGCTTGGGCCGCCGTTCGGCCGACGAGCGGATCGCACACCTGTTCTGCGAGATGTACCTGAAGCTCCAGGCTGTGGGGCTCGCCGGCGATTACCGCTGCCCGATGCCGATCACGCAGATGGACCTGGCGGATGCGCTGGGTCTCACGCCCGTCCACATCAACCGCGTGCTCATGGGTTTGCGCAGCCGAGCCCTGATCACGCTCCGCAGCCGCACGCTGGTGATCGAGGCGTGGGAGGAATTGATGGAGGTTGCTGAGTTCGACCCCCGGTACCTGCATCTGGACAGGCGCGCTGCGTGAGGCTTCGCCTCCACCGACCGTCCGCCTTCGGGGCGGGGCGATGCCGCTCCGCATACCCGGGTAGGTCGTTGGCAGCCGCGGGGAGCGTTCTCAGCGGGGTGCGCGCCAGCGTCCCGTCTCAGTGGGTCTCGCCACTCGCCAAGCCGTTGGCCTCCGGCCGTGCCAGCGCGCGGCTCGCTCCCTGAGCGGCGCCGGTCTCCTGGTCGGAGGCCTCGGGGCCGCGCGAGGCTCGGAGACGGTCGGATGCGTGGCCACGGGCTTCGGCTACCCGCCGCGCCCAGCAGTGCACAGACCGCGAGGAGAGCGTGAGTCGCCCCATGGGCGGTTCTGGCGCCCCGTGGTTCCCCGTGCGCCGTCCGTTCCGCCTCGGCCTGCGGGCGGACTGGCGGCCGTTGATGGAGAAGCCTTGTTGCCCGAAGGCTCTAATGGTCGGAGTGGCGGGATTCGAACCCACGACCCCTAGTCCCCCAGACTAGTGCGCTAACCGGGCTGCGCTACACTCCGACGCCGCTAGGGCTCGCGGCTCTTAGCCTCCGCGCCGCGCCCGCGCAAGCCCTCCGGCGCGCGCGGGCCGCGCGGAGATGCTGGCTCTCGCGGGTCAGGCCCGCTACGGGGAGGCCTCACCCCGACACTTGCCCGAGGATCATGACGGACCGACCGATCGCCTTCGATCTCACGCGCCTCGTCACGCGGCTGCGCCACGCGAGCCCGTCGGGCATCGACCGCGTCGACCTCGCCTACGCGCGCGCCTATCTCGGCCGGGCGGAGACGGGCGTCGGCGTCGTCGCCACGGCCTTCGGACCGCGCATCCTCGATCGCGCGCAGGCGCTGGAGATCGTCGAGGCGGTGGCGGCCGGATGGGTCGAGGACCGGGACGCCGGGTCGGACCCGGTCTACCGGCGGCTCGCGTCCCGGTGCGGCGATCCCGCCGCCCCGCCGTCGCCGCTCGCCGCGCCGCGGACCGGGTCCGCCGAGAGGCGCCGGATCCAGGCGCGCAAGACCGTCGACATCGCGCTGCGCGGCCGGTCGGTCGCCGTCCTGCCCCAGGACGCGCTCTACCTGCACACCTCGCACCTGCGCCTCGACGACCCGCGGCGGTTCGACTGGCTCTATACCCGCCGGGACGTCCGGGCGGCGTTCTTCGTCCACGACCTCATCCCGATCACCCATCCGGAATACGGCCGGTCCGGCGAGGCCGACCGCCACCGGGCGCGCCTGCGCACGATCGGGCGGCACGCCTCCGCCATCCTGGTGAATTCGGAGGATACCGGCCGGCGCACCCTCGCGCACCTCGCCGCCGAGGGGTTCGGAAGGCCGCCGGTGGCCGTGGGCCATCTCGGCGTCGAGCCCGCCTTCGGGCGCGACGGACCCCGGTTCACGCCCGACCGGCCGACCTTCCTGGTCTGCGGCACCATCGAGTCGCGCAAGAACCATCTGCTGCTGTTCCAGATCTGGCGGCTCCTCGCCGAGCGCCACGGGAATGCCGCGCCCCGGCTCGTCGTGGTCGGTCGCCGGGGCTGGGAGGCGGAGAGCGCCATCGACATGCTGGAGCGCTGCCCCGGCGTGCGCGCCCACGTCATCGAGGCCTCGGGATTGTCCACGCACGGTCTAGCGGCGCTCATGCGCAGCTGCACCGCCCTGCTGATGCCGTCTTTCACCGAAGGGTACGGCATTCCCGTCGTCGAGGCCGCGGCCTCCGGGCTGCCGGTCGTCGCCTCCGACATCGCGGTCCATCGCGAGATCGCCGACAGCTTCGCGCTGTTCCGCGATCCCCTGGACGGTCCGGGCTGGATCGAGGCGATCGAGGCGCTCGCGCGGCCCGGCGCGCCCCTCCGGTCCGAGCTGGCCGGTCGTCTCGACGGGTATCGGCCGCCGGACTGGCCCGCGCATTTCGCCGCCGTGGCGCCGACCCTCGCGGCGCTCTGAGAGGGGGCCGGCCCGCGCCGGGCCGGCAACGGTCGGCGCGGCTGCCGGCCGGTCGCGCGCCGACGACGCACGTTGCGCCGCCGAGGTCTGACGAATAAGGAAAAGCGTCAGTCAACCAGCCTGGCCGAGAGCGGGCGGAACGGAGATCCTGCCGATGCGGGTGGTCGACCTCGATCGCGAGACGGTCAAGCGCGGGCTCGATGACGGCTCGATGCTGATCATCGATGTCCGTGAACCGCATGAATACGCGGCCGGGCACATCCCGGGCGCCGTCTCGCACCCGCTCTCGAGCTTCGATCCGCGGGCGGTCGCGGCCCTCGTGGCGGAGGACGGCCGGCGGGCGGTCTTCTCGTGCGCCGCGGGCGTCCGCTCCGTCCACGCGCTGATGGCCGCGCAGAACGCCGGGCTCGACCTCGCCGAACATTACAAGGGCGGCTTCAAGGACTGGTACAGCGCTGGCGAAACCGTCGACTGATCAACCGTTTCAATCCGGCTCGCGAGGCCGTGATGTGCGGTCGCGCACAAGCAACACCGTCGACCGCGGGTTACGGCGCACCCGCGGCGGAACAATCGTCAAGCTCGGCGCGACCGGACGGTCGGCCAACGGACAGCAGGACCCGATGCGCAGCCGGCTTCCCAGCCTTCTCACCGTCTTGTCAGGCCTGATCGCGGGTCTCGCGGCAGGGCCCCTCGCGACCCCCGCCCGCGCGCAGGCGCCGGGCGGCCCGCCGCCCAAGGTCACCGTGGCCAAGCCCGTGGTGCGCCAGATCGTCGAGCAGGATCAGTATACCGGCCGCTTCGACGCGATCGAGTACGTGGAGGTCCGCGCCCGGGTCACCGGCTACCTCGAGAAGATCAACTTCGTCGACGGCCAGACGGTGAAGAAGGGCGACGTCCTGTTCGTGATCGACCGGCGCCCCTACAAGGCGGCGCTGGAGCAGGCCCAGGCGGCCCTGGCCTCCGCCAAGGCGCGCCAGTCCTTCTCGCAGACGGACCTGGAGCGCGCGCAGACCCTGTCCCGGAGCGGCAACATCTCCGAGCAGGTCACCGACCAGCGGCGGCAGGCCTCGCAGACCGCCCAGGCCGACGTCGACAGCGCCCAAGCCGCCCTCAACAACGCCCAGCTGAACTACGATTTCAGCGAGGTGAAGGCGCCGATCAACGGCCGCATCAGCCGCCGCCTGGTGACCGAGGGCAACATCGTCAGCGCCGACCAGACCATGCTGACGACGATCGTGTCCCTCGACCCGATCTATTTCAGCTACACGGTCGATGAGAAGTCGTTCCTCAAGTACCAGAACAGCCTCGGCATCGGCATGGGCCAGACCCAGCAGGGCAAGGGCGTGCCGATCCTGATCGCGCTGTCCGGGGAGGCGAAGCCGACCCGCAAGGGCACCCTCGACTTCGTCGACAACCGCGTCGACAACGCCACCGGCACGATCCTGCTGCGCGCGACCGTCCCGAACCCCGACATGTTCATCAAGCCCGGCCTGTTCGGCATCGTCTCGATGCCGGCGACCAAGCCGTTCCAGGGCATCCTGCTGCCCGACGAGGCGGTGTCCGCCAACCAGGACAAGCGCATCGTCTACATCGTCGGACCCGAGAACGTGATCCAGCAGAAGGACGTCGTGCTCGGGCCGAAGGTCGACGGCTACCGGGTGATCCAGTCGGGGCTGAAGGGCGACGAGACCGTGGTGGTCAACGGCCTGTCCCGCGTCCGTCCGGGCGCGAAGGTCACCCCCGAGACGATCGAGCTGCCGCCGAGCAAGACCTGAGCCCGCGCGGCTCGACACGAACGCCTTCGTGCGCGCCCCGCGGCGCGCCCCGCACCGACGACGCAGGGCCCCGTCCGGGAGACCGGCGGGCCTCAGAGGTTTGACCGATGCGTTTCGCCCACTTCTTCGTCGACAGACCGATCTTCGCGTCCGTCACGTCGATCGTCTTCCTGATCCTCGGCTTCGTGGCCTACGAGAGCCTGCCGGTCTCGCAGTACCCCGAGATCGTGCCGCCGACCGTGACGGTGCGCGCCTCCTATCCCGGCGCCAACGCCGAGACCGTGGCCGCCACGATCGCGACGCCGATCGAGCAGGAGGTCAACGGCGTCGACAACATGCTCTACATGACGTCGTTGTCGACCAACGACGGCAACATGCTGCTGACCGTGACCTTCAAGGTCGGCACCAACCTCGATATCGCGAACGTGCTGGTGCAGAACCGGCTGTCGGTGGCGCAGCCGCGCCTGCCGCCGGACGTGCGCAACCTCGGCGTCACGGTCCGCAAGGCCTCGCCCGACCTGATGCTGGTCGTGCACCTGCTCTCCCCGAACAAGACCTACGACCAGAACTACCTCGCCAACTACATCTACCTGAACATCCGCGACGAGCTGCTGCGCCTCGACGGCGTCGGCGACATCACGATCTTCGGCGGTAACGAGTACGCCGAGCGCGTCTGGGTCGACCCCAACAAGCTCGCCGCCTACGGCCTCTCGGTCACCGACGTCACGACCGCCCTGCAGGAGCAGAACGTCCAGGTGGCCGCCGGCCAGCTGAACGGTCCGCCGGCCGCCAAGGGCGAGGCGTTCCAGCTCGTCGTGCAGTCGCAGGCGCGGTTCAAGACGCCGGAGCAGTTCGCCGAGGTGATCATCAAGGCGCAGGACGGGCGCCTCGTCCGGGTCAAGGACATCGCCCGCGTCGAGATGGGCCAGAAGGACTACACCACCAACTCGTTCCTCAACGACACGCCCGCGGTGGGCATCGGCGCCTTCCAGCGGCCGGGCACCAACGCTCTCGACGCGGCGGCGTCGGTCAAGAAGGTGATGGAGGAGGTCAAGAAGAACTTCCCGCCGGACGTCGAGTACCGCATCGCCTACAACCCGACGGAGTTCATCGAGGAATCGATCCACGAGGTCTACAAGACGCTGTTCGAGGCGGTCGGCCTCGTCGTCATCGTGGTGCTGGTCTTCCTCCAGAGCTGGCGGACGGCCCTGATCCCGGTCATCGCGATCCCGGTCTCGCTGATCGGCACCTTCGCGGCGATGGCGGCCTTCGGCTTCTCGCTGAACAACCTGACCCTGTTCGGGCTGGTGCTCGCCATCGGCATCGTGGTCGACGACGCGATCGTGGTGGTGGAGAACGTCGAGCGCAACATGGCCGAGGGCCTGTCGCCGGGCGATGCCGCGCACAAGACCATGGACGAGGTCGGCGGCGCGGTCATCGCCATCGCGCTGGTGCTCGCCGCGGTGTTCGTGCCGACGGCGTTCATCCCGGGCATCTCGGGCCAGTTCTACAAGCAGTTCGCGCTGACCATCGCGGCCTCGACCCTGATCTCGGCCTTCAACTCGCTGACCCTGTCGCCGGCGCTCTGCAAGCTGCTGCTGGTGCCCCACCACGCCCGCAAGGAGCCGAAGTTCTTCCTGACCCGGTTCGTGAACTGGCTGGCGAACGGCTTCAACCGCGCCTTCGACGCCACGTCGAACGCCTATGGACGGTTGATCCGGGTCCTGACCGGCGGCATCGTCGGCCTCGGCGTGATGCTGCTGGTCTACGCGGCGGTGATCGCCGGGACGCTGCATCTGGCGCAGACGACGCCCACGGGCTTCATCCCCGACCAGGATCAGGGCTACCTGATCGGCGTCGTCCAGCTCCCCTCCGGCTCCTCCCTCGACCGCACCACGGAGGTGTGCCTGCGCGCCGCCAAGCAGGCCCGGACGGTCGACGGCGTGGCCAACGCGGTGATCATCGCGGGCTTCGACGGCGCCACCTTCACGAACACGACCAATGCCGGCGTGATGTTCCTGACCCTCAAGGGGGCGAAGGAGCGCGCCGAGCAGGGGCGGAGCGCCGCCGTGATCACCGGTGAGGTGCTCAAGGCCACGTCCGACATCCAGGAGGCGCGGGTCATCGTCATCCCGCCGCCGCCGGTCCGCGGTCTCGGCAACGGCGGCGGTTTCAAGATGCAGATCGAGAGCCGCCAATCGTCGGACATCGGTCCGCTCATGGCCGCCGCCGGCGAGGTCATCGCCCAGGCGAACCAGAGCGCGGACGTCCAGCGCGTCTTCACGACCTTCGACAACTCGACGCCGCAGCTCTTCCTCGACATCGACCGCACCATCGCGCGGATGCTGAACGTGCCGCTGGCCAACGTGTTCTCGTCGGTCCAGGCGGATCTCGGCGGCACCTACGTCAACGACTTCAACACCCTCGGCCGCATCTACCAGGTGCGCCTGCAGGGCGACGCGGCCTTCCGCACGTCGGTGCAGGACATCTCGCAGATCAAGGTGCGCTCCTCCACCGGCGCGCTGGTGCCGATGGGCACGCTCGCCTCGGTGCGGGACGTCACCGGGCCGCAGATCGTGCAGCGGTTCAACCTGTACTACTCGGTCCCGGTGCAGGGCGTGGCCAAGCCCGGCGTCTCGACCGGCCAGGCGCTCAACGCCATGGAGGAGATCGCCAAGAAGGCGCTGCCCGACGGCTACTCCTACGACTGGACCGAGATCGCCTACCAGCAGAAGGCGGCGAGCGGCACGGCCGGCGCGGTCTTCGCCCTCGGCGTGCTGCTGGTCTTCCTCGTGCTCGCCGCGCAGTACGAATCCTGGGCGCTGCCCCTCGCGATCCTGCTGGTGGTGCCGACCGGCGTGCTCGCCGCCCTGGCGGGCGTGCAGTTCCGGGGGCAGGACAACAACATCCTGACCCAGATCGGCCTGATCGTGCTCATCGGCCTCGCGGCGAAGAACGCGATCCTGATCGTCGAGTTCGCGCACGACATCGAGCAGCGGGAGCACCGCGGCCCGGTCGAGGCGGCGGTGGAGGCCTGCCGTCTCCGCCTGCGCCCGATCCTGATGACCGCCTTCGCGTTCATCCTCGGCACCCTGCCGCTGGTCGTGGCCACCGGCCCCGGCGCCGAGATGCGCCAGGCGCTCGGCACCGCGGTGTTCTTCGGGATGATCGGCGCGACCTTCTTCGGCCTGTTCCTGACGCCGGTCTTCTACGTGGTCATCCGCCACTTCTCGATCTGGCTGGGCCGATTCCGGAAGAAGCACACGCACGGCGATCCCGGCGGCGCCGCCCCGGCCCACGGCTGACGGCCAGCGCGGCCGCCGAGCCCGGGCCGCCAGAACCCGGAGGCCGCGCCGGATCCGCGAGGGTTGGGCGCGGCTTCCGCGCGACGGGCGGGGGCGCCCGGTGTAGAGGCTCGCGGCATGTACGCCCTCGGTCGCCTGATTCTCGGGGCCTTCGCCCTCCTGCTCGCCGTCCCCGCGGGCCTCGCGGTCCTCGTCCTGGCGCTCCTCGTCGACCCGGACGCGCAGGCCTGGCTGACCGGCGGGGCGCTCGCCGGCCTCGACATGGCCCTGTCGGACCTCTCGGCCGGGCTGCCGCCGGAGGGGCTCGCCCTGTTCCTCGCCGGCCTCGCCAAGGCGCTGTTCGCGCTGCTGTTCGTGCCCCCGGCCCTGATCGGTCTCGGCGGTGAGATCCTCGGGCGCCGCGGCGTCCTGTGGTACGGCGCCGGCTGCGGGCTGCTCACCGCCGCCCTCCCCTGGCTGACGCGCGGCGCACTCCGGTCCGGCGGAGGCGCCCGCGACGCCGCCCTCCTCGCCGGCGAGGCGCGCCTGACGCTGATCCTGTTCGCGGTCGGCGCCAGCGCCGGGCTGGTCTACTGGCTGGTGGCCGGGCGCGGCGCCGGCCTTCTCTGGGACCGGCATCGCCCGGAGGGGGCCTGACGCTTCCCGCGACGCCGCCCTTGGCCCCGGACGCGCGGGCGCGCTACAGGGGAGCCGCCACGACACGGTTTCCGATGCTCGCCCTGCGCTCTCTCGCCTTTAACATCTGCTTCTACGCCGTCACGACGGTCCTGGCCTTCGCCGGCCTGCCCATGCTGGTCTCCGGCCGGTCGGTGCTGCGGCTCGCCCGCGCCTGGGGGCGGATCACCCTGTGGCTCCTGCGGGTCGTCGCGGGGACGCGGGTCGAGTTCCGCGGGCTGGAGAACATCCCGCCCGGCCCCCTGCTGGTGGCGGCCAAGCACCAGTCGGCCCTGGAGACCCTGGCCCTCTGCACGGTGCTGCCGAACTTCGCCTACATCTTGAAGAAGGAGCTGCTGCTCATCCCGCTGATCGGCTGGTACCTGTCGCGCAGCGGCATGGTGGCGATCGACCGGTCGAAGGGCACCCGGGCCATGAGCCTGATGAACGCCGCCGCCGGCGCGGCGATCCGGGACGGGCGCCAGCTCATCATCTTCCCCGAGGGGACCCGCCGTCCGGTCGGGGCGCCGCCCGCCTACAAGCAGGGGCTCTCGCACCTCTACACCGCCCTGAACGTCCCCTGCCTGCCCGTCGCGCTGAACACCGGGCTGTTCTGGTCGCGCAACAGCCTCGTGCGCCGGCCGGGCCGGGCCGTGATCGAGTTCCTGCCGCCCATCCCCCCGGGCCTGCCCCGCCAGGCGTTCCAGTCGCTGGCCCAGGAGCGTCTCGAGACGGCCTCGAACGCCCTCGTCGAGGGCGGACTCCAGGGCCTCGCGGCCGAGGGGCACGCCGTGCCGGCCGACGAGGCGCCGGCCGCTGCCGACGCCCGTCGCTGAGCCGCTCGCGGGCGCGGTTTTCCGCGTCGGGCCGGTGCCCGGCGGCTTGTGGATAACGGGCATCGTCGCCACATCTCCCTCTAGGAACGTCGCCCTTGACGCCTGTGGATATCGCGCGTTAGGTTGGAACAAATGGCGAACAGAAGAGCCCTGTCCTGGTCGGCCGCGCTCCGCGACCTGAAGGACGATCGCACCCGGAGGCAGGACGTGCGTGAAGAACGCCTCAAGACGACCGCGGGTCTGCGCGGCTCCCCCGCGCTCCCGCTCTCGGCCTGGCGTGGCCGTTCCGGCCGGCGCTACGTGGTCGGTGTCCATCCGGCCGGGGGCTTCGACCTCGACGAGATGGCGCAGGCCGTGGTGATCGCCGTCCGCCGGGACAATGCCGGCATCGCCGAGATGGTCTCGGTGGCGAGCTCCAGCGAGCGCCCGCGCGACCATCTGCGCCGGACCTGGCTCGACCGTGTTCGTCGCCGGGGTGCCACCGAGATGCACGTGCACCGCCTCGCCGAGAACGAGGCCGAGCGGACGGCGATCGTCGAGGATCTGCAGGTCGACACCGTCGAGCCGGCGCAGGTCTGAGCGGAAACGCGCCGCGCAGGAACGGATCGCGTCCGTGGCGGTCGACCCCGGGCGGCGCTGCCCCAGTTTCGCCCCGTGCATGGCCTCAAGGCGGGGCCACGATGTCCCCGAGGGGACGGGGTCGGGGAGCGGAGCGCATGGTGCAGGATCGGACGCGGCCGGAGAGCGCCGCTGGGACAGCCCCGGTTCGGGGCGCGCGGCGATCCCGGCTCGGGCTGTTCCTGCCCTACATCCTGCTCGCCCTGGTGGTGGCGGGCTGGTCGGCCGGCTGGCTGTGGATGCGGGAGCGCGCGGCCAGCGAGATCGACGGCTGGATCGCCCGCGAGGCGGCGGCCGGGCGCACCTGGACCTGTGCGGACCGGTCCCTCGGGGGCTACCCGTTCCGCCTCGAGCTGCGCTGCAGCGCCGTGACCCTCGAGCGCGCCGACGGCCGCTTCCGGCTCGGGCCGAGCACCGCCGTGGCGCAGATCTATCAGCCCCGCCTCGTCGTGTTCGAGAGCGTCGGGCCGTTCCATGTCGAGCAGGGCCCGCTGACGGGCGACGCGTCCTGGACCGCGCTCCAGGGCAGCTTCCACGGCGCGGCGGGAGGGTTCACCCGCGCCTCGCTGGTCGTCGACAATCCCGACATCTCCGTGACGGGCGCCGAGCCCGGCCCGATCGCGGTCTCGGGCCGGCACCTGGAGCTGCATGCCCGGCCGAGCCCCGGCCGGTTCGAGTCCGACGGCGCCGTGGATATCAGCCTGCGCCTGAACCAAGCGGCGGTGCCGCAGCTCGACGCCCTCACCGGGACGCAGGATCCGGCCGATCTGGCCGTGGACGCGACCTTGACCCAGGCCACCGTGCTGCGCACCGGGACGGTGGCGCGCGAGCTGGAGCGCTGGCGTCAGGCCGGGGGCGCCCTGGACCTGACGGCCCTGTCGCTGGCCAAGGGCCCGCAGCGCGTCCAGGCGAAGGGCACGCTCGCCCTCGACGCCGCCCACCGCCCCGCGGGCCAGGTCGATCTGCGGGCGGCCGGCGTCGACGCGCTGGTCGGCAGCATCGTCGGCCAGCGCTTCGGCTCGGACAAGGGGGCCCTCGTGGGCCAGCTGGTCGGCGGACTCCTGGGCCTGGCCCAGCGCCCCAACCCGGGCGCGCCGGCCGACGCGACGCCGCTCAAGGCGCTCCCGCCGCTGCGGCTCGTCGACGGGAAGGTCGTCTTCAGCGGCTTCCCGATCCCCAACGTCTACGTGCCGGCGCTGTACTAGGCGACCCGCTGACCCGGGTCGCGGACCTGCTCGGCGTCGCGAGATCGGCTATAGAGGGCCCATGGCCTCATCCGCGTCCCCGACCCGCGTCAAGATCTGCGGGCTCAGCACCGAAGCGACCCTGACCGCCGCGCTGGAGGCCGGGGCGGACTGGATCGGCCTCGTGCACTTCCCGCGCAGTCCCCGGCACGTCTCGCTCGCGCAGGCCGCCGCCCTGGCGGCCCGCGCCCGCGGGCGGGCCGAGCGGGTCATCCTGCTCGTCGATCCTGACGACGCGCTGCTCGCCGCGGCGGTCGAGGCGGCGGATCCGGACCTCATCCAGCTCCACGGGAGCGAGAGCCCGGAGCGCGTGGCGGCGATCCGCGCCCGGACCGGGCGGCCGGTGATGAAGGCGATCGGCGTCGCGACGTCGACGGATCTCGCGGCGATGCCCGCCTACGCGGCGGTGGCCGACCGGATCCTGCTGGACGCCAAGGCCCCGCCGGATGCCGCCCTGCCGGGTGGCAACGGCCGGCGCTTCGACTGGGAGATCCTGCGCGGTGCCGCGCTCCCGGCCGGCACCATGCTGTCGGGCGGTCTCGATGCCGGTAACGTCGCCGACGCCCTCGCCCGCACGGGGATCGGCGCGGTCGACGTGTCGTCCGGCGTCGAGACGGCGCCCGGGGTGAAGGATCCGGCGCGGATCGCGGCCTTCGTGGCCGCCGCGCGCGGCGGCCGCTGAGGCCCCCGGCTCAGCGCGGGGCCGGAAGGGCCGTCCGGCCCGTATTCGGCACCGTGTAGGCGCCCGAGGTCTCGGTCTCCGGCGCGTAGGCCCGCAGTCGGGTCGCCTCGCGCTCGTGCCGGACGGCCTCGCGGCGGTGGTAGCGCGCCCGCGCCCGGGTCTTGCCCTGGCCCAGCCACGTGAAGATGCCGCCCACGACGATGCCGAGGGCCACCGCGCCGAACAGGATCGCGTAGAGCGGGAGATCGACGCTGAAGACCGGCGCGTCCACGTTGAACGGATCGAAGGAGAGCCGCACCGGCGCGCGGTTGGCCACCGCCAGGAGGATCACCAGGGCGGCGATCGGCAGCAGCACGAGGCTCTTCAGGAAACGGATCATCGCGCTCACAGGTCCTTCCTACTCGGCGGCCGAGGCATTCTCGCCGATCCCGGCGGCGTTGAGGCGCTGGCGCATCTCCTTGCCGGTCTTGAACACGGGGATCGCCTTCTCGGACACGGCAACGGCGGCACCCGTGCGCGGGTTGCGTCCCCGGCGCGCCTCGCGGCGCTTGACCGAGAAGGCGCCGAAGCCGCGCAGCTCGACCCGGTCGCCGCGGGCCAGCGCGTCGGAAATGGTGTCGAGGATCGCGTTGACCAGGATCTCCACGTCGCGCTGGTAGAGATGCGGGTTCTGCTCGGCGATCTTGAGGACGAGCTCCGACTTGATCATGGCGTGGGATCTTCTCGCGGGATCGGGGCGGGCTGCGCGGCGGCGGTCGTTCAGGGTTCCGGGCGCCAGAGGGCGAGCATCCCGCCCCGGGCGGCCTCGGCCTCGGCGCCGACGGCCCGCAGCCGCGCCGCGAGGCCTTCCAGGCCGAGGAGGTCGGCGCCGATCCCGGCGGCGGACCAGAGGGAGAACCGGCTCTCCGAGGCGGGCTTCCAGTCCTTGATCGGCAGGTTCGCCTGGACGCCGCGGGCGCTCTCCAGCCACGCCACCGCCTGCCGCTCGCCCCCGAGTTCGTCGACCAGCTTCAGCGGCACGCTCTGGCGCCCGCTGAACACCCGGCCGTCCGAGACGGTGCTGAGCTGCGCCGGATCCATGCCGCGGCGCTCCGCGACGAGGCCCTTGAACCACGCGTAGGTGTCGCCGACCACGGAGGCGAGCGCGGCGCGCGCCTCCGGCGAGGTCGGGGTGAAGCCCGAGGGCTCGGCCTTGAGCGGCGACGACTTCACCGACTCGACCTTGACGCCGACCTTGTCCAGGAGACCCGAGAAGTCCGGGTACTGGAACAGCACGCCGATCGAGCCGACCAGACTGGTCTCGCGCGCGACGATGTGATCGGCCGCGATGGCGGTGATGTAGGCGCCCGAGGCGGCGGTGCCGTCCACGAAGGCCACGATCGGCTTCTTGGCGGCGAGCGCCCGGAGGTTGCGGAAGATCTCCTCCGAGCCCGTCGTGGTGCCGCCGGGCGAGTTGATCGAGACGATCACGCCCTTCACGGCGTCCGAATCGCCGACCCGCTTCATCAGCTTCGCGGTGGCCTCGCTCCCGGCGATGAAGCCCGAGACGGAGATGCGCGCGATCTGCGGCTGGACCGCGAAGGCGCCGTCCGCGCCCGTCCGCACCCGGTACCCGAGAGCCCCGACCGCCACGACGAGGCCGCCGACGCCGAGCACGCGCCAGAGGGACAACCTGCGGCGCAGGCGCCGCCGGTCAATCAGCAGTTCGGCATCGGCTGCCATGCTGTCGCTTCCCCTAAAGCACCCCGACCGGCCCCTCGACGGGGTGCGGGAGGCGTACCCCCGCGCCGGGCAAGTCCTTGGTTTCCTTCGGCTCGCTCGGTCCGAGCCGTGCGAGGCCGGTGTTCTAGAGCATTTTCCGCGGGCGTGGATACGGGGCGCGCGAAGAAAATGACGGGGCGGCGGGCCGCTGTCGCGTCGGACGGCGCGACCGGGCTCGCGGCCCGCGTTCGGCAACCTTGAATTGTCGGTGCCAAAAGAAAAACCCGCCCGGGACCAAGGTCCCGCGCGGGTCACGACGCGGCGGATCCGCCGCCCGGACAGGCCGGGCGGCGGAGGCCGTCGCTCACTCGTCGTCGGAGCGCTTCTTGTTGAAGGCGGCGCCGAGGATGTCGCCGAGCGAGGCGCCCGAATCGGCGGAGCCGAACTGGGCCATGGCCTCCTTCTCCTCGGCGACCTCGAGGGCCTTGATCGAGACCTGCACGCGGCGGGCCTTCCGGTCGAACTGGACGACGCGGGCGTCGAACTTCTCGCCGGCGGCGAAACGCTCGGGACGCTGGTCGCCGCGGTCGCGGGCGAGCTCGGCGCGACGGATGAAGGTCTGCATGTCGGTGTCGACGATCTTCACCTCGACGCCGGCATCCTTCACCTCGATCACCTCGCAGGTGACGATCTGGCCCTTCTTGATCTCGCCGGCCTCGGCGAAGGGGTCACCGCCGAGCTGCTTCACGCCCAGCGAGATCCGCTCCTTCTCGACGTCGACGTCGAGAACCTGGGCGCGGACCATGTCGCCCTTCTTGAACTCCTCGATGACCTGCTCGCCGGGACGGTTCCAGTCGAGATCCGACAGGTGGACCATGCCGTCGACGTCGCCCTCGAGGCCGATGAACAGGCCGAACTCGGTCTTGTTCTTGACCTCGCCCTCGACCTCGGAGCCGACCGGGTGCTTCTCGGCGAAGGCCTCCCAGGGGTTCTGCAGGGTCTGCTTGAGGCCCAGCGAGATGCGGCGCTTGACCGGATCGACCTCCAGGATCTGAACCTCGACCTCCTGGGAGGTGGAGACGATCTTGCCCGGATGGACGTTCTTCTTGGTCCAGCTCATCTCGGAGACGTGGATCAGGCCCTCGATCCCCGGCTCCAGCTCCACGAAGGCGCCGTAGTCGGTGATGTTGGTCACGCGGCCCTTGAGCTTGGCGCCCTCGGGGTAGCGGGCGGCGATGCCCTCCCACGGATCGGCCAGCAGCTGCTTGATGCCGAGCGAGATGCGGTGCGTCTCGTGGTTGATCTTGATGATCTTGACCTTCACGGTCTGGCCGATCGTGACCACTTCGGACGGGTGGTTCACGCGGCGCCACGCCATGTCGGTGACGTGCAGCAGGCCGTCGATGCCGCCGAGGTCGACGAACGCGCCGTACTCGGTGATGTTCTTGACGACGCCGTCGATGACCTGACCTTCCTCAAGGTTGGCCACCAGCTCCGAGCGCTGCTCGGCGCGGCTCTCCTCGAGGACCGTGCGGCGCGACACGACGATGTTGCCGCGGCGCCGATCCATCTTGAGGATCTGGAACGGCTGCGGGGTGCCCAGCAGCGGGGTGACGTCGCGGACCGGACGGATATCGACCTGCGAGCGCGGCAGGAACGCCACGGCGCCGTCGAGGTCGACGGTGTAGCCGCCCTTGACCTGGTTGAAGATCGTGCCGGTGACGCGGTCGTTGTTCTCGAACGACTTCTCGAGCTTGACCCAGCTCTCCTCGCGGCGCGCCTTGTCGCGCGAGATGACGGCCTCGCCGAGCGCGTTCTCGATCCGGTCGACGTAGACCTCGACCTCGTCGCCGACCTTCAGCTCGCCCTCGCGGCCGGGACCGGTGAATTCCTTGAGCGCGACACGGCCTTCCGTCTTGGCGCCGATGTCGATGACGGCCACGTCCTTCTCGATCGCGACGACGCGACCCTTGACGACGGAGCCTTCGGTGATCTCGTGTTCGAGGAAGCTCTCCTCGAGGAGGGCTGCGAAATCCTCGCGGCTCGGGCCACGCCCCAGAGCGGTACCTGCGGTCATTCTGTCTCCTGAACGGCCCCCGGCGGAGGCCCGTTGCGTCGGCGGCTCGCGTTGCAGGCGCCCCCGTTCGCCGCGGCCTTCCCGGAGTCTTTCGGGAGAGGCGACCGGTCCCGTGGGACCCGGTTTGCCGACGCGTCGATACGGATGACGAGGGCGGTCCGTCCGGCGGCCCGGCGGGCGCGCCAGAAGACGAGCGCGCGAGGGCGGATCCGGGAGGACGCGCGTCCCTTACAACATCGCCCTTGCGACTTCAACCGATTAGGGTTTTAGGCTCGGCGGAAGGCGGACGGTCTGCGGAGACCGGGCGGTCTTGCCGCCGGCGGCGGTTTTGGCGAACGTGTCCGCCATCGAACACTCGCGGTCGCGCTTCCGCGAATTGAGGGGGGGGCATCGCCGGACTGGCCGGGATCCGGGCCGGTCCGGCGATGCGGGGCGTGTTAGGGGGTGAAGCGTGCGGCGTCCTGATCACGACTTACGGGTTGACCACCGTCGGCGCGGCGGGACCGCGCGATCCGGGGGCTGAGCCTCCGATGCCGAACGGGTACAGCACCCCGATGGAGATGCTGGCGCGCAAGCTCGACAGCATCTCGCGCCTGGCCGATTCCGACCGCGCGGCGCTCCTCGACCTGCCGCACACGGTCCGGAACCTGCCGGCCCGCCACGACATCGTCCGGTTCGGCGACCGGCCGACCCACAGCTGCCTCGTCCTGCAGGGCTGGGTCTACCGCTACGCCGCCCTCGCCGAGGGCGGGCGGCAGATCCTGTCGTTCTACATCGCGGGCGACCTGCCGGACCTGCAGAGCCTTCACCTGCACCGGATGGATCACAACCTCGCCACCCTCACGCCCTGCGTCGTGGCGCTGATCGCGCACGACGACCTGCGCGCGGTCCTCCTGAGCAATCCGGGGCTCGCCGGCACCCTCTGGCGCGACAGCCTCATCGACGCCGCCCATTACCGGGAGCGCATCACCAGCCTCGGGCGGCGGCAGGCGCTCGGCCGCGTGGCCCACCTGTTCTGCGAACTGTACCTGCGGCAGAAGGCGGTCGGGCTCGCGCGCGGGCTGAGCTGCCCGCTGGTGCCCAAGCAGTCCGAACTCGCCGACGCGCTCGGTCTGACCAGCGTGCACCTGAACAGGGTCCTGCGCACCCTGCGCGGACGCGGGCTCGTCACGCTCAGCGGCGGCCTCCTGACGATCGAGGACTGGGACGCGCTGGCGGAGGTCGCGGAGTTCGACCAGACCTTCCTGCACCTCGCGAACAACCCGATCCGGGCCCGCGAGGCCGCCGAGGCGGTCTAGGGGGCGGGCCGGCGGACTGTCCGGCGGGCTGTCCGGTGGGGGCGCGCCTCAGGCGGCCCGGGCCAGCGTATCGGGGGCCTCGGTCACCTCGTCGGTGTGGACGTCGAACCGGACCAAGTGGGCGGCGCCGAAGCTCGTCGTCAGGGCGCAGTCGGTGGCGTCGCGCCCGCGGGCCATGACGATGCGGCCGATGCGGGGCCGGTTGTGGCGGGCGTCGAACGTGTACCAGCGCGGTCCCTCGGGCCCCTCGAGGAAGACCTCGAACCACGCCGAGAAGTCCATCGGCGCCGGGTCCTTCGGGACGCCGATATCGCCGAGGTAGCCGGTGGCGTAGCGCGCCGGGATGTTCATGCACCGGCACAGGGTGATCGCCAGATGCGCGAAGTCCCGGCACACGCCGACGCGCTGCGTGTAGCCGTCGAAGGCGGTCCGGGTCGCGTCGGCCTGCTGGTAGTCGAAGCGCAGGCGGGTATGGGCGAAATCGACGATCGCCTGGACCCGTGCCCAGCCCTCCGGGGTGCCGCCGAACAGGGACCACGCGGTCTGCGAGAGCTTGTCGGTGTCGCAGTAGCGCGAGCCGAGCAGGTACGGCATGACGTCGTCGGGCAGATCCTGCACCGCCATCTGGCGGGCGCCGGGGGCCTGATCGTCCGGCAGGCCGCTGTCGGCGATCGTGAAATCGGCCGCCATGGTGATCCGGCCGCCCGGCGCGACGATGCGCGTGCAGACGTTGCCGAAGGCGTCGATGTGCTGCGCCGCCGCGACCGGCGGATCGAAGGTGATCACCTCCGGCGTCAGGAGGTCACCCCGGCGCTCCGGGCGCACGTTCAGGAGCAGGTTCATCGGCGTGGGGCCGAACGTGTCGAAGGCGATCGAGAGGCCGGTGCGGATGTGCATCGTCGGAGACCGTGAGGATGGTCGCTGTCCGGCCTGGCCGGCAGACGGGTCGTTACAGTACAGGGCCCTACAAACCGCGAGCCGAGGTCAGGTTCCGTCAGCGAGGTCAGTTCAAGACAGTTTGAGCTGCCTGAATATTTGGCAAGGGCCGCGCGGCGGTCGCCTCGGGGCCTCGGGGGCAGCCATGCGGCAGGCCGAGGGCGGGGCTGCGGTCAAGCGGGGCCGTCCGTCACCGTGCCATGTTGCAACGCACACGGCGCCCTCTTATCCCAGGCCGCTCGATTCCAGGGTCGGCCGGCTCCGCCGGGCACGGCCTGCTGCCAGACGATCGACGCCCATGACGCCCGACAAGCTTTCCCTGCCGAAGGACAAGATCCGAGTCCTGCTGCTCGAGGGCATCAACGACAGCGCCGTCGCGCTGATGCGGGCGGCCGGCTACACCAACCTGACGCGGCTGCCGAAGGCGCTGGACCGGGAGGCCCTGCACGAGGCGCTCCAGGGCGTTCACATGGTGGGCATCCGCTCGCGCACGCAGCTCGACGCGGCCGCCTTCGAGGCGGCGGACCGGCTCCTGGCCGTGGGCTGCTTCTCGGTCGGCACCAACCAGGTCGATCTGGAAGCGGCGCGTCACCGGGGCATCCCGGTCTTCAACGCCCCCTTCTCGAACACCCGGTCGGTGGCGGAGCTGACGATCGGCGAGATCGTGATGCTGCTGCGCCGGATCGTTCCGCGCTCGGTGGGGGCCCACGCGGGCCGCTGGGACAAGTCGGCGGCGGGCTCGCTGGAGGTGCGCGGCAAGACGCTGGGCATCGTCGGCTACGGCAATATCGGCACGCAGCTCTCGACCCTGGCCGAGGCCATGGGCATGCGGGTGCTGTTCTACGACCACACCGACAAGCTGCGCCACGGCAACACCGAGCCGGTCGAGACGCTGCACGATCTGCTGGCCCAGAGCGACGTCGTCTCGCTGCACGTGCCGGAGACCGACGCCACCGCCAACATGATCGGCGCGGCCGAGATCCGGGCGATGAAGGCCGGCGCCTTCCTGATCAACAACGCCCGGGGCACCGTGGTCGATCTCGAGGCGCTGGCCGCGGCCCTGCGCGACGGCCATCTCAAGGGCGCGGCCGTCGACGTCTTCCCGGTGGAGCCCGGCTCGAACGCCGAATCCTTCGTGAGCCCGCTCCAGGGGCTCGAGAACGTGATCCTCACCCCGCATATCGGCGGGTCCACCGAGGAGGCGCAGGAGCGGATCGGCTCCGAGGTGGCGCGTAAGCTCGTGGACTACTCCGATATCGGCTCGACCGTCGGCGCCGTGAACTTCCCGCAGGTGCAGCTCCCGGCCCGCCCGACCGGGACGCGGTTCATCCACGTCCAGCGCAACCTGCCCGGCATGCTCGGGCGGCTCAACGACGTGTTCTCCCGCGGCCACGTCAACATCGCCGCGCAGTTCTACCAGACCGACGGCGAGGTCGGTTACGTGGTGCTCGAGACCGACGCCACCGACGCGGATGCCGAGGCGCTGCTCACCGAGATCCGCGCCATCCCGGGCACGATCCGCGCCCGCCTCCTGTACGAGCGCCGCTGACCGCAAGGCGCGCGCGGGAATTTCCGCGCCGCGCGTGAACGCGGCGGGTCTTGCCGCGTTCGTCTTGCGCGGCCAAGCTGGCCGCTGTTCAAGTCATGCACGGCACATCGACGGCCTCGACCGATCGAGCGCCCGGCCGGCGGAGGAATTGCGGTGACGAAGCGTGTAGCGTGCGCATGGGCCGGCCTCTTGCTCGGCATCGCCGGGTCGGTCTCGGCCGTCTCCGGCGCGTCGGCGGATTGCCTGCGCCGGGTCTACAACCGGTCGAACCTCGTCCTCGTCGCCCGTCAGGACGGTGGGCCGCCCGCTACCCTGCTGCCCGGCCAGTCGCTCCCGGTGCGGTTCGCGCGGCCGGGCCAGATCGATATCGCGGCCTATTGCGGTGTGCCGGCCGCGGGCGGGACCCCGGTCACCCAGCGGACCTTCGATTACGAGGCGGTGCTCGACCGCTGCTTCGTCCGGTTCGGGGGCGACCTGTTCGTGCCGCAGCTCGGGCGCGGCTTCATCGGCCTCCAGGAGACGGCGCCCTTCACGGTGAACAACCCGCGCCAGGGCGACATCATCCTCGGGCCCGCGGCCGGAGCGTCGTGCCCGCTGCCGGCCGCGGCTCCCGTGCTGAGCCGCCGGGGTTGAGTCTCAGAGATAGTGCCGGAAGACGACGCCGCCGTCGTCGGAGGCGCCCGGTTGCGGGTGCGAGACCGGCCCGATGAACGGGCTCGCGAGGCGCAGGGCGACGAGGCCGAGGGCCGCGAGCGCCGGGGCGATCAGGCGGAACGGGCGAGCGAGCATGGACGCCTCCGTCGCGCCGCCGATCCCGCCTGCGTCGTGCAGAGAGACAGGGTGCGCATGTGAAGCATCGCACCTTACGGCCGAGCTGAACGTGCCGAAGCGCACACGGGTAACGTTAAGGGCCCTCCTGGCCGGCCGGCTCGCGGGCCCGGCCGGGGACGACGTGACGGTCGGGCGCTTGCGTCCACCGCCTCGCTGGCAAGTCCGCCGATGCCCTCCTATGCTGCCCTTGTCGGGGGCTGCCTGGGGTCGCGCTGCACGGGCCGCGATGGCGCTTCCCGGGTAGGACCGACTGCGTGAACGAGGACGCGCGTATGCTGACCCAGACAGGCAACTCGATTCTCCGAGGCGATCTCGGCGTCGAGGAGACCACCGAGTCCGACAACATCGTCCGCTGGGACGGCGAGCGGCTCTACGTGGAGCAGGACGTCTACCACAACGGGCAACTGGTTCACCGCAAGTACCGTCGAACCGTCACCGAGCCTGTCGCCCGCGCGCTCTGGGCGATCATCAACCGCGCCAAGCAGTGAGGCGCCGGGCGGGCGCGTCGCGCACGCGCCTGCCCGATCCGACGTTCCGCCCTCCCCGGCCGCGCCGGCGAGGAGCGTCGTGGACCTGTCCGGCCGGGTGACGCGACTCGGAGACGTGAGCTGCGCGGCGGCGGGCGCCGCCTGTATCGGGCGCGTGGTAGCGCGTTCAGTCCCGGAAACCGGACCTCGCGTCCCGAATGCCGCTCGTCCTCGACGAAGCCGGAGCGGCGCGGTCTTGCTGAGCTTGACCGGGATCGGTGAGCCCGCGTCGCGCCCGAGTTCTGCGTCCATGCGCGTTCAGACTGCGCTCCGGTCCATGCTGGCAAAACTACTCCTCAATCGGTGGTCGATCGTCGTGTTCAACGCGCTGATCGCGCTGCCGCTGACGCTGGCGCTCGTCGAGGTCGCGTCGCTGCTCTGGGGCACGGGCTTCCGGACCCACGCGACGATCCACGAGGCCGGCCACCTGATCGAGGGGATGGGGGTCATCCTGATCGGCTGGGGCGTGGTGCTGGAGGAGCGCCACGGCGTGAGCCACCTCCTCGGCGGCCTGCCGAGCGAGGATCCGGAGCACGAGGCGGCGATCGACGCCCTCTGCCACCACGGCGGCCTCGCCCTGCTGGTCCTGAGGCTGGTCGCCGAGATCCTCGTGCAATGCGTCGAGGTGCCGGACCACATCATCAACACCGACCGGATCGAGCGGGTGGTCCTGACCGGCGGGGCCGCCTTCCTCGCCTTCGGCCTCGCGACGCTGGTGCGGTTCTCGGCCGGTCTCGCGACGTTCCGCGGGCCCGCGCCCGCGAGCGCCGGCGCGTCCCTGCCCGAGGCGCACCCGCGCTGAGGCCCGGTCCGCGCCGCGCGTTCCCGGCAGAGGCCGACCCGTGCGCGCCTAGGCGGCGACGGCCGCGGTCGGCGCGACGAGGGTGAGGTGGGCCGGCCGAAGCACCTCGAGACGGTCATGGGCGTTGTCGAACGCGGCCCGGATCGTCGTGCCCGCGTCCTCGACGGCGACCAGCACCGCCAGCTTCTGGGCGGTGGCCCGATCGGCGAGGCCGCGCGCGGCCGAGACGAGCGACTGCTCCAGATTCAGGAATTCCGTCTCCGCATCCTTGCCCGCCTCCCGCGCGACGGACGCGAGGCGGTCCAGCACGGCTTCCAGGGCGTGGCGCAGGACAAGTGTCCGCACGCGCTCCTGCAGGAGCGCCCTCTCGTCGATCTTCATCGGAATCGGTCCGGGTTCGGGAACACGGCCAAGCTCTCATACTTCGCGGCCGTGTGCAGCCACCTTTTTGCAACAGCGCAATACTGTCTCGCGACCGGGGCGCTCTGCCCGTTCACCGTCTCGCCGCCGCGATCCGGCTCAGTTGTTCTACAATCACGTGCCGAGTATTTGGGCGTTTCGAGAATCGAATGCGCTATCTCGACAGATTCAGGGCACAGAAAACCCCCGCGTGGAGGCCAGCATCGCCGCCCGAATACCTCCGATTCGCCGGGGACGATGCTGGCGGCCGCACGGCCTCGCGGTCACCGCCCGGCACGAGTCGGCGCCAGCCGGGAGGCGCTCCGCGGGTCAGTACGGCGTGCCGCGCCGGCGCCGGTCCCGCAGGGCCTCGGCGTGCCATTCCAGCTCGTCGAGGAAGCGGCCGGCCGCCGCCGCGAGCCAGGGCTCGGCGGGGACGCCCTGCGCGTCGACGACCTTCTGGAGCCGGGGAATCGGCAGGAGCGAGGGGATACTCGACATGCCCATCTCGGCGAGCATGGCCCGCAGCGGCATCGCGGCCCGGACGCCGCCGAACTGGCCGGCCGAGTAGCAGCAGATGGCCGAGGGCCGCCAGAAATACTCCTCGAGGAAGTGATCGAGGGTGTTGGACAGCGCCGGCGGCACACCGTGGTTGTACTCGGCCGTGACGACCAGGAAGGCGTCGGCGCGGCGGAAGAGGTCGGCGCAGCGCTGCAGGGGTTCCGGGGCCGTCCCGGCCGGGTATTCCTTGAACATCCGGTCGAGGAGCGGGAGCGCCAGTTCGGCCGGATCGACCAGCGGGGCGGCGTGGCCGCGCGCCGCGAGCTGCGCGATCAGGAAGCGCGCGGCGCGGATGCCGATGCGGTCGGCCCGGACGCTGCCGAGGATCACGGGGATGGTCAGGGCCATGGCGCTCTCCGGTTGTCCCGATCATGCCAGAGCCGGCCGCGCCGCTCCAGACGCGGGTCGAACCCGGGGGCGTCAGGCCTTGGTGCTGCTGGTGAGCGCGGCCGCGATGCCGAGCGGTCCGCCGGCCGCGTAGGCGGTGACCGCCTTCGTCAGCTGCTGCAGGAAGGATTGCAGGTCGCTGCCGCTGTCCGTCGCCGTGGCCGTCGCGGGATCGGCGGACGCGGTCGTGGACGTGCTCGCGGAGGTGCTCGCGAAGGTGCTTGCGGACGAGGCCGCGGACGCGTCCGCGGCGCCGCCGCTCTGGGCGGCCGCCCCGCCCTGCTCGGCATCCGACACCGAGCGATGGCCGTGGTGGCCGCGATGGTGCTGGACGGGGCGCGCGCCGGCCGCGGCCTGGCCGGCCTCGGTGCCGGTGGTCGACGCGTCGTCGGCGTTGGCCGCGGCTTCCGCGGGCGCGGTGACGCCGTTCTGCAGCCCCATCTGGCTGAAGTCGGATTGCAGCTGGAGGAGCGACGCCATCAGGTCGTTCGACAGGGTCGGCGTCGATGCCGTCCCGGTCGACGGGGCGGCGCTGTCCGCGGTCGCCGCCTGCGCGCCGGTCCCCTGGCCCGCCGTCGCGGCGGTCCCGGCGTCGAGGCGGGCCGCGTTCGCCGCGCGCGCCTGCCTCAGGGCGCCGACGAGATCCCGCTGGAGTGAACTGCCCGAAACCGTATTCACCGACATGGTACGTCTCCGCGACCGCCCTCACTGCGGGCAGGCACGGGCCGTTCCAGGATTTCCCCAATGTTTTCAGCGGCGCGTCCGGGCCCCTGGCCGGCAGGATCGGCCGGGCGGCAGAATCTGCCGCTCCTAGCCGGCCGACACGGACCGCATCAGCACGAGCCCGGTCGCGTGCCCGTTGCCGAAGGCCGCGAGGAGCGCGACCACGGCCAGCAACGCGCTCAGGAGGAACAGGGCTCCCAGCCCCTCCGCCACGGCCTCGGTGCGGGTCCCGGCCTTCTGGATGACGATCCAGCCGAGGGTGAACAGGGACGCCATCGCGAGCGGAAAGCCGAGACCGGACGGCATCACCGATCGCGTCCCGACAGGGGCCGGGCGCCCACCGCGTCGCAGGCGAGAGGGGTCCGCATCGACGGGGCGGGCACGGGGCCGCCCTCGTAGCGCGTCCGCACCGTGTAGGCCGCGTGCCAGACCGGCCCGGTCCGCAGGATCCTCCGAGCCGCGGACCCCCGCCCCGGCCGCCGCGACAGCGCGGCGATCAGGGCGGCGATCAGGGCGGGGACGACGTAGTCGGTGACGGCGTGCACGTGGATCGGGATCATGTCCGGCACGGCCTCGGCAGCGGGTCAGGCGGATCTCGGCCCGGTGCTCGCGTCGCCGAGATGGCGCAGGTTCTCGGGCGGCGTCTCGGCCTCCGTCGCCTCCACGGAGTCGACGCTGCCGCCGCTCACCGCGTCGACGCGGTGCTGACCCGACGCGGTGCGGACGACCTCGGCCTGCCAGCCCGGATCGGACTGGCGCTCGTGCATGAGTTCCGCCGGGCGCGCCAGATCCCGGGCCTCGTCCTGACCCAGATCCTGGCCGTTCCGGTCGGCCGTCGCGCTGAAGCTGCGCAGGCTCGCGCGGTCGGACGGGTTCGCATCGGTCGGGTTGCGGGCCATGGCGGTTCTCCTGAGCTGTGACGGGATGGGTCAGAGGATCGGCTTGCCGCCGGTCACCGCCACGGTGGCACCGGAGACGTAGCTCGACTCCGGTCCGGCCAGCATGACGTAGACGGGGGCGAGCTCGCAGGGCTGGCCGGGGCGCTTCATCGGCACCTGCGACCCGAAGGAGCGGACCTTCTCCTCCGGCATGGTGGAGGGGATGAGCGGCGTCCAGACCGGCCCCGGGGCCACGCAGTTCACCCGGATGTCGCGCTCCGCCAGCATCTGGGCGAGGCCGCCGGTGAAGTTCTGGATCGCGCCCTTGGTGGTGGCGTAGGCGAGCAGTTGCGGGCTGGGCGCGTCGGCGTTCACCGAGGTGGTGTTGATGATCGATCCGCCGCTCCTCATGTGCGGGAGAGCGGCCTTCACCAGGTAAAACATGGCGTGGATGTTGGTCGCGAAGGTGACCTCCCACTCCTCGTCGGAGATCTCCTCCGGGTTCGCGAAGGTCTTCTGGTGCGCGGCGTTGTTGACGAGCACGTCGACCTGCCCGAACGCGGCCACCGCCTTGTCGACGATGGCGCGGCAATGCTTCGGGTCCTTGATGTCCCCCGGCACCGCCACGGCCGTGCGGCCCGCCGATTCCACGAGGCGGCAGGTCTCCCGGGCGTCGTCGTGCTCGTCGTAGTAGCTGACCAGCACGTCCGCCCCCTCGCGGGCGAAGGCGAGCGCCACCGCCCGGCCGATGCCGCTGTCCGCGCCGGTGATGATCGCCTTGCGGCCGGACAGCCGCCCCGAGCCGCGATAGTGCGACTCGCCGTAATCCGGTCGCGGATCCATGTCGGCGTCGCGGGCCGGCGGGGTGAGCTGGCGCTGCCGGTCGAAGGGCGGCTTCGGGAAGTCGGTCATGTGGCGCTCCTTGGGCGGCGGCTGAGGTGGTCGCGCTGCGGGGATCCCCAGGCGGGGCGTCGAACGGGAGCTGCGCCTCGGCGCCCGGATCGACCGCGGACATGTCTGCGCCCGGCCGCCGGATGCCGCGGAGGTCGAGCGTGGCCGGGACCGGGGTCTCGGCAGGAATCGTCCCCCGTGTCGACAACCCGACCCGGCCGGCATTGTTTCGCGGGATTCGCGAGCCGCCGCGCAGTGTCGAGGTCGTTGCGCGCACGGTCACAGTAATGGCGCCGATCATGGCGCTCGCTCGCCTCCGTGATCGGGGCGGATGAATGTATAGTTTCGCTCGAACGGTGCCGCGTTCGCGGATCAGCTACCAAGCGTGACCGGGAAAGCCTGGTCCGGAACGATGCGGACCTTGTCGGGTTGGCTCCGTATTCGGCCAACACGGGGTTACCATGACGACCAAGCCACCGCCTGTTCCGCCGGCCAACCGGTCCGACAAGGGGCCCGGCAGCGCCACCGAAGCGCCGCTCACGCAGGGCCGTGCCGGATCCCAGACCAAGGATCCGGACAAGGTCGGCCAAGCCGGAAATTCCAAGGTGAACACCACCAACCAGGGCTACCAGCAGGACCGCTGACTGTCCGAGCCGCGCGGGCGCCGCGAGCCGCCGTGCCCGACGAGAGTGTTGATCTGCACCGGAGGATGATCATGGCGAATGCCAGTCGGCACAAGGTCGGCCCAGGCGCCCAGGGCAAGGGAAGCGGAACCGGGGCCATGTCGGAGCTGCCGGAAGGCGTGCTGCCGGAGAACATGGTGCTCAGCAACCGCGACAAGTCCCGGCACAGCGACGAGCGAGGCCTGGACAGCAAGAACGTCCAGACCGAGCAGTACCAGGATCACGCCGGCAATCGGCAGGTGGTCGCCGAGCTGGACGCCGACGCCGACGGCAACACGAGCGGCCTGGCGAACCCGAAGACGGACGAGTCCGGGGCGCAGAGCAGCCTGAAGCGTCAGCAGCACTCGTAGGCGCCCAGTCCACGATCGGGGAGGCGCGGCGCGAGATCCGCGTCTCCCGAGGCCGCACCGCGCGGAACCCCCCGCGCGCCCATACCGGCGCGCCGCGTCCGACGTTCGCGCGGGCAGCATTCGACCTGCGGCGCCGGCCACCCCATCCCGGAGAGGCGCGATGTCGCGTGTGAGAGGTCTGGCCACAGCGCTGCTCGGTTTGGCCGCCGGTCGCGCTCAGGCGCAGGCCGTGAATCCGACGCCGGGAACCGAGGCGGCGCAATCCAACGGGCTGCTCGGGATGCCGGCCCTGCTGCTGATCGGCATCATCATCGCCTTCGCGGTTCTGTACGCGCTGCGCGCCCGCCGGCGCTGAGTGACGGAGCGCCGCCTCGCGGGACTGTGGGACCGTGCGCGCCGCCTCCAGCCCACCCGCGGACACCGCACCGGAGCCGAATGCGGTTCACGGGGCTTTGCCGTCGGCCGACCTGAGCGTGCCCGCCGGTACAGCGACGCCGCGCGACGAGGTGACGGTCGCCGAAGTGGCGGCCTCTCTGAACTGTCGCAGGACAAAAGGAAGCGGGATTGGCCGTGTCCTGCGCGACGTTCATTCGGATAGATATGACACAGCCTGAGTAGCGACCATGACCACAACAGTCACAGCGGTGGCATCGGCAATCCTTGCCGGCGCCCTTTTCGGCATGCCGACCGGAGCCAGCGCGCAGGCGGGCAGCTTCGCCAATCACGGATTCGGCAACCACAACTTCGGAGCTGCGGCCGTCGCGGGCGGCGGTGGTTTCAGCAATCACGGCTTCGGCAATCGCGGCTTCGGAGCCGGTCCCGCAGGCGGCGGTTTCGCCAACCGGGGTTTCGGCAATCACGCGCTCGGGTCGGGAGCGGCTGCCGCCGGCTTCGCCAATCACGGTTTCGGCAACCACAATTTCGGTCGGCCCTCTGTCGGCGGCGGGCTGTCCAACCTGGGCTTCGGGCACGGGCTCGAGGCCCATCGCGGCTACGGTCATCATCGCCATGACGGCTACAACCGCGGCTTCTACGGGAGGCCCTACGGCTACGGCTACGGCCGGCGCGGGTATGGCCTCGGCGGTTTGGGCCTGGGGCTCGCTGTGGGCGGTCTGTACGGCGGCTACGGCTATCCGGGATACGGCTACGACGCCGGGTACTACGGCGGCTACGCGCCCGTCACTTACGGCTACGCCGACACCGAGACCGACCGCGTCGTCGACGATGACCGCGGCTGCGCGCGCCGGTTCCGGTCCTACGACCCGCAGAGCGGGACCTATCTCGGCCGGGACGGGCGCCGCCATCGCTGCCGGTAAGGCTCGGCCGTCCTGAGGCGACTGAATCGGCCATGGAACAGTCCCGGCACGCTGCGGCGTCGGCGGGACTGGAGGTGGCCTCGGCGCGATCGGCCTGATCAGACACGCGGCACGACGTAGCGCCGGCGCTACGACATCGTCTCGGCCTCGTCGTCGCCGCCGGTTGCCCCGACCGTGGGCCCCGGCCGATACGCGTCGAGGGTCGCGTAGGCATCCGTGCCGGTGAGCCCCAGCCGTTCCATGTCGGTCAGGAGCGCCAGGATGTCGGCGTCGACCGGCTCGCCGGCTTCCTTGCGCTCGATCAGGGTGTTGACCAACTCCTGGTCGCTGATCGACGTCGCGCTGGGTTCGTTCGGATCGGTGAAGGCCATGACCGGTCTCTCGCAGGGTGGATCCGGGATCTAGGTCGCGCCCGGCGCCCGGCCACACGCGTCTGAGGGTGGGGCTGCGGGGCGGCGGCGGCGCCGATGTCTGTCGCGGCCGAACGTGCTGGCAAGGA
>NZ_BBUX01000040.1:0-51728 GCF_000974725.1 Methylobacterium sp. ME121 | reverse complement strand
GAGACCAAGCGGGTGATCCGCCGTCCCGGCATGCCGCTCAAGATCATCGCGCCGCCGAAGACCCCGAAATCTCCGGGCGGCGACCGGAACCGCGGCCGCCTGACCATCGCCAACGCGACCTCGGGCGAGGAGGAGCGCACGCGCTCCGTTGCCTCGTTCCGCCGCCGCCAGCAGCGGATGAGCGGCCGCGGCCACGTGGAGCAGAAGGAGAAGCTGTCCCGTGAGGTGACGATCCCCGAGACGATCACCATCCAAGAACTCGCCAACCGCATGTCGGAGCGGGCCGTGGACGTGATCCGTCTGCTGATGAAGCAGGGCCAGATCCACAAGATCACCGACGTGATCGACTCGGACACCGCCCAGCTCATCGCCGAGGAGCTCGGCCACACGGTGCGCCGCGTCGCCGAGTCCGACGTCGAGGAGGGCCTGTCCTCCGACGAGCCGGATCTGGAGGAGGATCTCGATCCCCGTCCGCCGGTGGTCACCATCATGGGACACGTCGACCACGGCAAGACGTCGCTGCTCGACGCGATCCGCAAGGCGAACGTGGTCGAGGGCGAGGCCGGCGGCATCACCCAGCACATCGGCGCTTATCAGGTCGCGTCGCCGTCCGGCGACATGATCACCTTCATCGACACGCCCGGCCACGCGGCGTTCACGTCGATGCGCGCCCGCGGCGCCAAGGTCACCGACATCGTGGTGATCGTGGTCGCGGCCGATGACGGCGTGATGCCCCAGACCATTGAGGCCATCCAGCATGCCAAGGCGGCGGGTGTCCCGATGATCATCGCGGTCAACAAGATCGACAAGCCGGATGCCAAGCCGGAGCGGGTCCGCACAGAGCTGCTGCAGCACGACATCCAGGTCGAGTCGATGGGCGGTGAGACCCTCGAGTTCGAGGTCTCGGCCAAGACCGGCGCCGGCCTGCCGCAGCTTCTGGAGGGTATCCAGATCCAGGCCGAGATCATGAATCTGCGCGCGAACGAGAAGCGCGACGGCGAGGGCACGGTCATCGAGGCCCAGCTCGACCGCGGCCGCGGCCCTGTGGCTACGGTTCTGGTCCAGCGCGGCACCCTGTTCACCGGCGACATCGTCGTGGCGGGCGCCGAGTGGGGCCGTGTGCGCGCCCTGATCGACGATCTGGGCGAGAACGTGCAGTACGCCGGCCCCTCGGTTCCGGTCGAGGTGCTGGGCTTCAACGGCACGCCGGACGCCGGCGACCGTGTGATCGTGGTGCCGAGCGAGGCCCGCGCCCGCGAGGTCACCGAGTACCGCGCCCGTCAGAAGCGCGAGCGCCAGAACGCGCGGACCGGCGGTGCCAACCGCTCGCTGGTCGACATGATGCGCGACCTCAAGGAAGGTGCCGGCCGCAAGGAGCTGCCGGTCGTCATCAAGGGCGACGTGCAGGGCTCGGTCGAGGCGATCTCGGGCGCGCTGGAGAAGCTCGGCAACGACGAGGTCGCGGCCCGCATCCTTCTGGCGGGTGTCGGCGGCATCACCGAGTCGGACATCACCCTGGCGCAGGCCTCGAAGGCGGTCGTCATCGGCTTCAACGTGCGCGCCCACAAGGAGGCCCGCGAGGCCGCCGAGCGGGCCGGCATCGAGATCCGGTACTACAACATCATCTACGACCTCGTGGACGACATCAAAGCCACGCTGTCGGGGATGCTGCCGCCGACGCTGCGCGAGGAGCGTCTGGGCGAGGCCACGATCCAGGAGGTCTTCGAGGTCTCGAAGGTCGGCAAGGTCGCGGGTTGCCGCGTCACCGACGGCATCGTGGAGCGGGGCGCCCATGTCCGCCTGATCCGCGACAGCGTCGTGATCCACGAGGGCAAGCTCAAGACGCTCAAGCGGTTCAAGGACGACGCGAAGGAAGTCACCTCCGGCCAGGAGTGCGGCATGGCCTTCGAGAACTTCGAGAACATGCGCGCGGGCGACGTGATCGAGTGCTACCGGGTCGAGGAGATCCGCCGCACCCTCTGACGCTCCGGACTCATCCGGACAGGGCGGCCGCGGCACCTGCCGCGGCCGTCTTTTCTTTTTCAGGACGTGCGCCGACCGCTCCGGCGGGCCGGCCCGAGACAGAATGGCTCAGAAACCGACCTCCACCGGCCCCTCGCAGCGCCAGCAGCGCGTGGCCGAACTCGTGCGGCACGCGCTCGCCGAGGTGCTCCAGCGGGGCGACATCCAGGATCCGGTGCTCGGCACGCATGTCGTGACCGTGCCGGAGGTGCGGATGTCGCCGGACCTGAAGCTCGCCACCGCCTACGTGATGCCGCTCGGCGGCCTCGACGAGGCGCCTGTGATCGCCGCTCTGGAGCGCCACCGGAAGGTGCTGCGCCAGGCGGTGGCCCGACGAGTGAACCTGAAATTCGCGCCGGAGCTGCGGTTCCGGCGGGACGAGACCTTCGACGAGGCGGCGCGCATCGACAGGCTGCTGCGGGACGAGCGGGTCCAGCGCGACCTCGACTCCGCGCCCGAGGACGACGAACCGGAGACCGGGACGGGGCATTGAGTCCCGATACCAAGCAGAAAGGGACGGGGCATCGACCCCGGGGGACACGCGGACATGACGGTTTCCATGGAAGATTTGCCGCCGGCCGAGCGCCAGGCTCCCCTGCCGAGCGCTGAGCGCCGCGGGCCGGAGGGGCGCCGTCCTCAGCGCGGGCCGCGTCCCGACCGGCCGAAGCGCCGGGACGTCTCGGGCTGGGTGATCCTCGACAAGCATGTCGGCATGACTTCGACCCACGCGGTCGCGGTGGTGAAGCGCGCCTTCAACGCCAAGAAGGCCGGCCATGCCGGCACCCTCGACCCGCTGGCCTCCGGCATCCTGCCGATCGCCCTCGGCGAGGCGACCAAGACCGTCCCGTTCGTGATGGACGGCCGCAAGGCCTACCGGTTCACCGTCCAGTGGGGCATCGAGACCGACACCGACGATGCCGAGGGGCGCCCCGTCGCGACGAGCGATGCCCGCCCGGACCGGGCGGCGGTCGAGGCGGCGCTGCCGGCCTTCGTGGGGGCGATCGAGCAGGTCCCGCCGCGCTACTCCGCCATCAAGATCCAGGGCGAGCGTGCCTACGACCTCGCCCGCGAAGGCGAGACCGTGGAGCTGGTCGCCCGGCCGGTGCAGATCGACCGGCTCGCGGTGGTCGAGCACGACGGCGAGCGCACGGTGATCGAGGCCGAGTGCGGCAAGGGCACCTACGTGCGGGCGCTGGCCCGCGATCTCGGGCGGATGCTCGGCTGCTACGGCCACGTGGCCGCCCTGCGGCGGACCCGCGTCGGGCCCTTCTCGGAGGCCGAGGCCTGCGCGGTCTCGGCCCTGACCGACGGCAGCCCCGAGGCCGCCCTCGCCTACCTGCGCCCCGTGGAGACGGCCCTCGACTCCATCCCGGAGGTCGCGGTGTCGCGCGATCTGGGCCTGCGCCTGATGCGGGGGCAGCCGGTCATCCTGCGGGGCCGCGACGCCCCCGTCGAGGGCAAGGCCTTCGCGACCTGCGCCGGCATCCTGGTCGCCGTGGGCGACGTGGAGCGCGGCGAGCTGATCCCGCACCGGGTCTTCCACCTCGGCGGGACGGCCCCCGGCCGCAGCGCCTGACATCCCGGCTCCGCGCCGCCCGGGCGGGCGGGCGCGGGGCTCCGGCCGGTGCAGGTCGGGCTGAGACGTGAGCGCGCAGGCGGAACGAACCTGAGCCGTGACGCTTTGGCCCCGGCGGACGGTCCGGGATGCTGATGCGCGAGCTCGACTACGACGTGGCGGTGATTGGTGCCGGGACCGCCGGCATCGCGGCCCATCGCGCCGCGACGGCGGCTGGGGCGCGTTCGGTGCTGATCGAGCGCGGACCCGGCGGGACGACCTGCGCGCGGGTCGGCTGCATGCCCTCGAAGCTCCTGATCGCCGCGGGCGCTGCCGCCCACGCGGCGCGCACCGCGGACCTGTTCGGCATCCGGATTCCGGAGGTCGCGGTGGACGGGCCCGCCGTGCTGCGGCGCCTCCGCGCGGAGCGCGACCGGTTCGTCGGCAGTGTCCTCGACGGCCTCGACGATCTCCCCGAGGGCGAGCGCCTCGACGGCACGGCCCGGTTCGAGGACGACCGTACCCTCCTGGTCGACGACGCGACCCGGATCCGCTTCCGGGCGGCGGTCATCGCCACGGGATCGAGCCCGATCGTCCCCGGGCCTCTGCGCGGCCTCGGCGCGTTCGTCCTCACCACCGACACCCTCTTCGAGATCCCCGACCTCCCGGCTTCGCTGGCGGTCCTCGGTGCCGGAGCCGTCGGAATCGAGATCGCGCAGGCGATGGCGCGGCTCGGCGTCGCCGTCACGGTGATCGACGCGGGCGACACCGTCGCCGGCCTGACCGAGCCCGACCTCGCCGGGCAGGCCGCCGCGATCTTCGGCGCGGAGCTGGATCTCCACCTCGGCGCCGAGCTCCGGAAGGCCGTTCCGGAAGGCGACGGCGTGTGTCTCCACTGGACCGACCGCGCCGGCCGCGAGCGGACCACGCGGGCGGCGCGGGTGCTGGCCGCCGCCGGCCGTTCTCCCAATCTGGAGGCCCTCCGGCTCGAGGCGACCGGTCTATGCCTCGAGCCCGAGGGCCTGCCGGCTTTCGACCGGCGCAGCCTCGTCTGCGCGGGGGCACCGATCCTGATCGCGGGCGACGTCGACGGCTGGAGGCCGGTGCTGCACGAGGCGAGCCGCCAGGGTGGGATCGCGGGTGCCAACGCGGCAGCCCTCGCGGCGGGCCGCCCGGTCGCGACCCCGGAGCCGTGGACGCGCCTCGCGATGGTCTTCACCCATCCCCAGGCGGCGGTGATCGGCGCGCCCTACGATCCGGAGGACGATCGACGGATTGTCGGCGCCCTGGATTTCTCGGATCAGGGGCGCGCCCGCGTGGAGGGGTTGAACCGCGGCGGCATGCGGATCTGGGCCGATCGGTCCGGGCGACTGCTCGGCGGCGAGATGCTCGGGCCGGCGGTGGAACACCTCGCGCACCTGCTCACCTACGCCGTCGCCGACGAGAAAACGGCCCAGGCCGTGCATGACCGGCCGGTATATCATCCTACGGTTGAAGAAGGGCTTACTAGTATTATGTCTAAGATGATACAGAGAAGCTGAGGCGTTGATCTTGCCGATATCACAAGCATTGCGCTCGGCCATTTCGGTCGCCATACCCCGCTGAATACGCCGGTTTCGTTCCTGATGCCGCCCAGTCAGATCCCCGATACGGACGTCGATCTCGACGCCATCGCGCCGGAGGCGCTCGACCGCCTGGACCAGGGCGTGATCGGCCTCGACCCGGCCGGCACCGTCGTGGCCTTCAGCGAGGGCGCGAGCGCGATCTCCGGGCTGTCGCGCGAGGCCGTCCTCGGGCGCGACTATTTCCGCGACGTGATGCCCGGCACGAACGTGCCGAGCTTCCGCGGCCGGTTCCTGGCGGGCGCGCGTCGCGGTGCCCTGGACGAGACCTTCGACTACGTCTTCGGCCGGCTGCCGCAGCCGCTCCGGGCCCGGATCCACATGCGTCACGGCCAGATCGGCGGCCTGCGCCCCGTGACGTGGCTGACCATCGATCCCGTCGAGAGCCTCGGGGCCGACCTGTCGCGCGAGGCGGTCCTGGCGGCGATCGGCCAGCGGGTGCGCGCCGAGCCCGTGGATGCCAGCATCTGCGAGCGCGAGCCGATCCACATTCCGGGCTCAATCCAGCCCAACGCCGTGATGCTCGCGGCCGATGCCGGAACTCTCTTGGTCGCGGCCTACTCGGCCAATGTCGGCGAGATCATCGACCCGATCGAGCCGCCGCTGGCGGGCCGGCCCCTGGCGGACGTGCTGCCGGCGGAGTTCGTCGCGGCGATCCGCGCCCGGCTCGCGAGCGGGACCCTCGACGACGGCGCCTCCATGCGCCGGACCCTGACCATCCCGGACCGCGGCGCCGCCTACCACGCCGTCGCCCACGCCCATGCCGGCCGCGTCATCGTCGAGCTCGAGCTGGAACCGGATTCGGCCGACGATTTCGCCACGGCGAGCCAAGTCGACACCGAACTCGCCGTGGGGCGCCTGCGCGAGGCCGGGACCCTGGCGGAGGCCGCCCGGATCGCGGCCCTCGAGATCCGCGCCCTCACCGGGTTCGAGGCGGTGCTGGTCTACCGCTTCGACGTGGACTGGAACGGCGAGGCCGTGGCGGAGGACAAGGTGCCCGGCTGGTCGCGCAGCCTGCTGGGCCTGCGCTTTCCCGCCTCCGACATTCCCGCCCAGGCCCGGGCCCTCTACACCAAGGCCAAGAGCCGCTTCGTCATCGACCGCGACAGCGTCCCGGTCGGGCTGGTCGCGGCGCCCGGGGCCGGAAACGGCCCGATCGACCTGACCTTCGCCCAGCACCGCACGCTCTCGCCGATCCACCTGGAGTACCAGCGCAACCTCGGCGTGAACGGCTCGATGTCGATCTCGATCATGGTCGAGGGACGGCTCTGGGGCCTGATGATCGGTCACCATCGCCGCCCGCACTACGTCACGCCGGAGACGCGCGCGGCCGCCACGGTGCTCACCGACGCCTTCGCCATGCGGGTGGAGGAAATCGAGTCGCGCCGGCTCTGGGCCGAGCGGCAGGCGCATCTCGACGTCGAGGGACGCCTCGTGCGCGGCCTGACCCGATCCGACGACTTCGTCGCCGCCCTGACCGCCGGGACGACGACGCTGCTCGACCTGTTCAGCGCCACCGGCGCCGGCATCGTCTCCGGCGAGCGGGTCACGCTGATCGGACGGACGCCGCCGGCCGAGATGGTGGCGGCGATCGCGGGCTGGCTGCGGGCGCGCGTGCCGGAGGGCGAGGTCGTCTACAGCAGCGACAGCTTCAGCGCCGACTATCCGGAGACCGGGCCGCATCGCGAGATCGCCAGCGGCCTGCTCTCGGCCTTCGTGGACGATTCGCGCGAGAACCTGCTGGTGTGGTTCCGGCCCGAGGTGCCCAGCACGGTCACGTGGGGCGGCGACCCGCGCAAGCCCGTCCTCGCCGGAAGCGGTCCCGTGGCGGTGCTGCCCCGCCGCTCGTTCGAGCGCTGGGTCGAGGAGCGCACCGGCTTCGCCGCGCCCTTCGCGGAATGGCAGGTCCAGCTCGCCGGCTCCCTGGCCGAGGCGGTCGAGGGCGTCGTGTTGCGCCAGCGGCGCAAGATCGACGAACTCACCGGCCTGCTCGCCGAGAAGGAGCGCCTGCTCGAGCAGAAGGATCTCCTCACGCGGGAGATCGACCACCGGGTCAAGAACTCCCTGCAGATCGTCTCGGCCTTCCTGCAGATGCAGCGGCGCCAGATCGCCGACGGCGAGGCCCGGCAGGCCTTCGCCGACACCTCCGCGCGGGTGATGAGCGTCGCGCGGGTGCACGACAGCCTGTACCAGGCGGATCGGTTCGACGAGGTCGATCTCGGCCAGACCATCGAGAGCCTGTGCAACGACCTCGCGGGGCTGGCCGGCGACGGGCACGCGGTCGACATGTCGGCGGAGCCCGGCCTGATGGTGCCCTACCGCAAGGCGGTGGCGCTCTCGCTGATCGCCACGGAACTCGTCACCAACGCCTTCAAGTACGCGGCGAACCCGGCCGGCGGCGGCCGTGTCGAGGTCAGCGTCTCGGCCTCCGGCCCCGGCGAGGTCCAGCTGCGCGTCTGCGACGACGGGGCCGGCCTGCCCGACGACTGGGCCGACGCCAAGGCGCGGAGCAAGGGCTCGGGCCTCGGCATGAAACTGATCCGGGCGATGCTCGACCAGATCAACGCCAAGCTCACCGTCGCCAACAATCCCGGCGCCTGCTTCACGATCACCGCGTGAGGTCCCGCGACGGCCTGCACGCGCGGCTGCGCGCCGCGACCGATCCGGCCCACCGGGCGCTGGAGGTGTCCCTCGACTGGCAGGCGCGGGTGGCGACGCTCGACGGCTACCGGGACCTGCTGGGGCGCCTCTACGGCTTCCACGCGGTCTGGGAGGCGGCCATCGGATCGGGACTCGCCGACGAGCCGTTCCTGGCGCCGCGGCGCCGTCTAGCGCTCCTCGCGGCCGATCTCGACCATCTCGGCCTCCGTCCGGACGCGGTCGCGGCGCTCCCGCGGCCGGCCGCTCCGGCTCTCCACGGGCCGGCCGCCGCCACGGGCGCGCTCTACGTGCTGGAGGGATCGACCCTCGGCGGGCAGCTGATCGGCCGGCACATCGCCGGCCTGCACGGATTCTCCGGCGCGGGGCTCGCCTATTACCGGGCGCACGGGCCCGCCGCGGGGGCGATGTGGGCCGCCTTCCGCGCGCGCCTGGACGCGTTCGGCGACGACCCGGCCGCGGAGGCCGCGCTCACCGGCGCGGCCGTGTCGACCTTCGCGGCGATGCGCGCGTGGCTCTGCCCGGTCCCGGACCTGCCGGCCGCTGCCTGAGCCGTTCGGGCGCCGCCGAGGGCGTCGCGCTCTCCCCCGGATGGACCATCAGCCGCGACGCCGCGGAAGTCGCGACGGGCGGGACTCGGCATGCCGGAACGCATGGACGCGGGCCGGCGCGGCGTTTGACGGCACCGGCCGGGACGGGCGTCAATGCCGCCCGCCGTCCCGACTGAGAGGTCCGTCCCGCAATGCTCGCCTTCGCGCTCTCCGCCCTGCTCGCCGTGCTGGCGGGCGCCGGCCTCGTCCTGCAGCAGATCCTGAACGCGAATCTGCGCGCGGGCCTCGACTCGGCGTCCTGGGCGGGCGTCTCCAGCTACGCGGTCGGTCTCGCCTGCATGGCGCTCCTCGCCGCCGCCCTGCGCGACCCGGTGCCGACCGCCGGCGCGGCGGAGCGGATCCCGTGGTGGACCTGGAGCGGCGGCCTGTTCGGCGCGGTGTTCATCGGCCTCGCGATCCTGCTCGTCCCGAAGCTCGGCGCCGCGACCTTCTTCGCCCTCCTGGTCACGGGCCAGATGCTCGCCTCGGTGCTGTTCGACCACGCCGGCCTGCTCGGCCTCGCGCAGCGGCCCGTCGACCTGCCGCGCCTCCTCGGGATCGCGCTCCTGATCGGCGGCGTCGTGCTGATCCGTCGCTAGGGCCGGATCACGGCGTCTCGGCCAGCAGGCCCTCGACGAAGGGGGCGAGTCCGGTGCGGCGCGCCCGCCGGAGACGCTCGGCCGCCAGGATCCCCTGGAGGGCCCGGAAGGCGTTCTGCAGGTCGTCGTTGACGATGACGTAGTCGTACTCGACCCAGCGCTGGATCTCCGTCCGGGCGTTGGCGAGACGCTTCTCGATCGTCTCGGCGGAATCCTCCGCCCGGCGCTCCAGGCGCTGGCGCAGCTCGGCCATGCTGGGCGGCAGGATGAAGACCGTCACCACGTCCTGGGCGAGCTTGGAGCGAACCTGCCGCGTGCCCTGGTAGTCGATGTCGAAGATCATGTCCCGGCCGGAGCCGAGCACCTTCTCCACTGGCCGCCGGGGCGTGCCGTAGAAGTTGCCGTGGACCTCGGCCCATTCGAGCAGGTCGTCGCGGTTGCGCAGGTCGTCGAACGCCTCGCGATCGATGAAGTGGTAGTGCCGCCCGTCGATCTCCGAGGGCCGCCGCCCCCGCGTGGTCACCGAGATCGACAGGTCGAGCGCCCAGCTCGGATCCTGCGCGATCGCCCGCGTCAGGGTGGTCTTCCCCGCCCCGGAGGGCGAGGAGAGGATCAGGATCAACCCGCGCCGCGCGATCGAGTCGGAGACGTTCCCGGCCGCCTCGGTCATGCGCGTGGCTCCCCGACGTTTCGCATCCGCATCCTCACGTCCCGATCCGGCATCGTGCCCGGCATCACTCGATGTTCTGCACCTGCTCGCGGAACTGCTCGACCACGGCCTTCAGGTCGAGTCCGATCCGCGACAGGCTTATATCGTTGGCCTTGGCGCACAGGGTGTTGGCCTCGCGGCCGAATTCCTGGGCCAGGAAGTCCAGCCGCCGGCCGATCGCCCCGCCGGCCGCCAGCAGGTCCCGGGCGCTCGCCACGTGGGCGCGGAGCCGGTCCAGCTCCTCGCGGACATCCGCCTTGCCGGCGAGCAGCATCGCCTCCTGGTGCAGGCGGTCCGGGTCGAGGCCGCTGCCGCCGAGGGCCGCGACGGCCGCCTCCAGGCGCGCCCGCACGGCCTCGGGCTGGCGGGCCGGATTCTCCTCGGCCGCCTGGGTCAGCGCGGCGATCCGCTCGACCTGGCCGGTGACGACCTGCTCGAGCTGGCGCCCCTCGGCGCGGCGGGCCTCGACGAGATCCGCGACCAGCTGGACCACGCCCGCGGCCAGATCCCGGGCGAGGGTGTCGGTGTCGGCCGCCTCGTCCTCGACCTCGATCACGCCGCGCACGCCGAGCAGCCCGTCCATCGTGGCGGGGGCCACGCCCTCGGGGACCGGCACCCGGGCCACCGCCTGGGCGAGGCTCGCCAGGAGCGTCTCGTTGATCCGCACCCGCGCGGTCGTCTCCGGCTTGGTGAGGGTCAGCGTCAGCTGGCACTGTCCGCGGGTCAGGGTCTTCTGCAGGGCGGTGCGGGCGGTCTCGCCGAGCCCGTCGTAGCCGGCCGGCACGCGGGTGCGCACGTCGAGGCCGCGCCCGTTGACGCTGCGGACCTCCCAGGCCCAGTGCACCGGTCCGGCACTGCCCGCCGTCCGGGCGAAACCGGTCATGCTCGCGATCTGGGCCACGCCGACCCCCGTCTCCTCGAAGATCGGGGCCTGTAGCACGGATCTCTCCGAGGGGAAGAGGCCGGTCGCCGCCGTCGCGCCGCGACCGGCACCGCGCGACCCGTGCAAGGCGACCGCAGGCTCGGCCCTGTAGGGCGGTGCGGCCGGGACGCGCCGGGATCCTTGCCCGACCGGGGATGGCTGTCCGCGACCGTGACCGCGGCCGCGCGCCCGTCGTCATCGCCCGGTCGGGCTCGCCACGTTTCCGCTGTCGTGTCGCGCGGCCGACGTTGCATTTGGCAGTGAAGGTGTGCTCGAAATCTCGCACGTTTGCACATGACCTCGGATGGCGCATGCCGCGATCAGTATTGGGGTGGGCCGCGCTCAAGCCGTTCGGGATGTCCGCGCTGGGCGTCGGCATCTGGGAGGATGCGCCGCACGAGGGCTGGGTGCGCGGCGATGCGACGATGGCGCGGATCTTCGGCCTGAGCGAGGCCGAGGCGGCGGAGGGGATTTCCTGGGAGCAGCTCTCCGCGATCTTCCACCCCGAGGATCTCGCCCGGGATCAGAGCGAGCGCCGCCGCGTGCGCGAGGAAGGCGGCCTCTTCGCCTGGGAGCACCGCATCGTGCCCGCCCCGGGGCTCGTGCGCTGGGTCCTGGCGCGCGGCCGGTTCGAGCGGCGCCCGGACGGGCACGTCTACGGCCGCGGCATCGTGATCGACATCACCGACAGCCGGATCGACGGCCCGCTCGAGCCGCCGGCCGGCTTTCTCGGCGCCCCGGCCGAGCAGGGTACCGCGGTCGAGCGGATGGCGGATTACGCGATGCGCCTGTGGGAGATGGTCGGCGATCTCGGGCCCGACGAGGCGGCTCGGGTTCAGCCGCTGCTCGAGGCCCTGCTGTATGAGCTGGGACGCCAGATCGCGGCCTCCCTGTCGGGCAGCCCTCCGGACGTGGCGCGGCGTCCTCGGAATCCGAAGGCGCACTGAGGCCGGCGCGACGGCGTCGCGGCCGGCGCCGCTCCCTAGCGGCGACCCCGGGGCGCCGGCGCCGGCTCGCTCAGGGTCGGGACCGTCTTGGGCGAGCCCAGGTCGTAGGTGCGGTTCTTGAGCGGATCGAGGCGCGTGCCCTCGGAGGCGTCGAAGGCGCGCGTGCCCGGCGTGCCGGTATCCAGGGCGAAGGCCGCGTTGGTGTTGATCCCGTTGCCCGCGGGGGCGCCGCCCGGCGCGTAGGCCGAGGCGCGGCCGGGCGTCGCCGGATCGGGGCCCGGCTCGACCTTGTCGACGGCGTCCGGCGGCGCCTGCCGGCTCTTCTCCACCGCCCGCCAGCGGGCGACGTTGCGCTGGTGCGCCTCGAGGGAATCGGCGAAGGCGTGGCCGCCGGTGCCGTCCGCCACGAAGTACAGATCCTTGGTCCGGGACGGGTTGGCCACCGCCTCCAGGGCGGCGCGGCCGGGATTGGCGATCGGGCCCGGCGGCAGGCCCTCGATCACGTAGGTGTTGTAGGGGGTCGGCCGGTCGATCTCGGAGCGCAGGATGCCGCGGCCGAGGGTGCCGCGCCCGCCCACGAGCCCGTAGACGATCGTGGGATCGGATTGCAGCTTCATCCGCTTGTTGAGGCGGTTGATGAAGACGCCGGCCACCCGGGGCCGCTCGTCGGCGCGGCCGGTCTCCTTCTCGACGATCGACGCGAGGGTGACCATCTCGGCCGGGGTCCGCACCGGCACGTCGGCGCTGCGCCGCAGCCAGATCTGGTTCAGGACCTCGCGCTGCTTGGCCTTCATCAGGTTGACGATCTGCTGCCGGGTGGCGCCGCGCTCGAACTTGTAGGTGTCTGGCAGGAGCGAGCCCTCCGGGGGAATCTCGTTGATCTCGCCGGCGAGCACGTCGTTGTCGTTGAGGCGGTTGACGATCTGCTCGGAGGTCAGGCCCTCCGGGAAGGTGATGGCGTGCTGGACCTGCCGGCCCGTGGCGATCGTGTCGAGCGCGTCGGAGATGCTCGCGTGCGCCTTGAAGACGTACTCGCCGGCCCGCAGCGCCGGCCGGCCGCCGAAGCGGGCGGCGAACTCGAACAGGCCGGTATGGTCGATCACGCCCTCGCGCTTGAGGGTCTCGGCGATCTCGGCCGTTCCGCTGTGGGTCGGGATGACCACGACCTTGTCGGCCGCGAGCGGTCCCGGCTCGCGCACCTGCCGCTGGAACAGCGTGATCCCGATCATCGCCGCGATGGCGATGACGACCGCGAAGGTGAGGGCGCCGCTGATCAGGCCCACGAGCCCGCTCCGCTCGCGCTCGGGCTTCTCCGGCGGCGGGGGCGCGACCGTCGGCTTGATCGCCTCGCCGGGCGAGCGCGGCGACAGCCGCTGCGGCAGGGCGGGCTCGTCCGTCGGATCCTGCGCGGTGGTCTCGGGCGCGGGCGTCTTTGAGCGGCGGAAGAACATCGGGATCCTGTCTGGGCCCGCGCGACCCGTCACGCGTCGCGGGCCGGGATCGGCTGCCCGCAACCGGGTGCGCACGTCGAGGGCTCTAACCCTAGTCGGGTTTGTGGCGAAATTGCCGTTCCGCGGCGCGATAGGCGCCGGCTGGCGCGCTCAGCCCGGGGGCTGGCAGGTGGCGCAGAAGAAGGTCGAGCGGTTGGCCTGCACGATGCGGGTGATCGCGCCGGCGCATCCCGGCCGGCTGCAGGGCAGGCCGACCCGGTCGTAGACCCGGAAGGCGTGCTGGAAGGCGCCCGCGCTGCCGTCCGTGTGGGCGTAGTCGCGCAGGGTCGAGCCGCCGGCCTTCACGGCCTCCTCGAGGACCTGCACGATCGCCTTGGCCAGGGCGTTGGCCTCGGGCGTCGGGCGCCCGTCCGGCCGGGCGAGGCTCCCGGCCGGGGCCTCCGGATGCAGGCGCGCCCGGTGCAGCGCCTCGCACACGTAGATGTTGCCGAGGCCCGCGATCAGGCGCTGGTCGAGCAGGGCGGCCTTCAGCGGCGCGATCTTGTGCCGGAAGAGCCGCGCGATCACCGCCCCGGTCAGTCCGTCGAGGGGTTCCACGCCCATCCGGGCGAAGTGGCGGCAGGCCGCGAGCTCCGCGCTCGGGACCAGATCCATGAAGCCGAAGCGGCGGGCGTCGTTGTAGGTCACCGTGGCGCCGGTGCTCATCGCCATCACCACGTGGTCGTGCTTGGGCGTGCCCTGGGCGCCCTCGAGGTAGAAATCCCCCGGCGACAGGTTGCTGCCGTCGGGCAGGGCCACGTCGAAGCGGCCGCTCATGCCGAGATGCATGACCAGCGTCTCGCCGGAATCGAGCGCGGCGGTGAGGTACTTCGCCCGGCGCGCGAGGCCCGTGACGGTCCGGCCCTCGAGGCGGGCGGCGAAGCGCTCGGGGAAGGGGAAGCGCAGGTTGGCCCGGCGCAGGGTGACGCGGCTGAAGCGCGCGCCGACCAGGGCGGGCGCCAATCCCCGCCGCACGGTCTCGACCTCGGGAAGCTCCGGCATCTCTCTCGCGGCTTTCGCGTGCGCGGCGCCCGGTGCGCCGGCCCCGGATATCGGCGGGATCGGCCCGGGCCGCAACCGCGCGGAACCGGCGCGGTTTGCCGCGCGGCCCCTGACGAGGCCCGCCCTACCGGCGGCGCAGGCGAACGTAGAGCGCGCCGCCGCCGCCGTGGTGGCGGGCAGCCTCCTCGAAGCCGAGGACGATGCCGCGCAGATCCGGCCCCCGCAGCCAGTGCGGCACGCTGCGGCGGAGCACGCCCCGTTCGGAGAAGGCGTCCGCGTAGCCCGGCCCGCCCTTGCCGGTGACGACCAGCACGTAGGAATGCCCGGCGGCCCGGGCGCGGAGCAGGAATCCCGTCAGCGCGGCGTGGGCCTCGGCCTGCACCATCCCGTGCAGGTCGATCCGCGCCTCGATCGCGAGCCGTCCCCGGCGCAGGCCGAGCTTGGCGGTCCGCTCCAGCCCCGCGGTCGGCGCGTGCCGCTGCGGGGGGGCTTGGTACGGCAGCGCGGTGGCCGGGCGCGGCGGCTCGGGCGCCGGCTTCGGCGGATGCTTCGGCCGCGGCGTCTTGGCGGCCGGCGGCGCGCTGGGCTTCAGGATCGGAGCCGAGAGGGCCGGCATGGTGGCGGTCGGGCCCGGCCCTGGCGGAGGCGCTTCGGGCATCGGGGCTGCGCGGCCCGGCAACGGGGTCACCAGCTTGGCGATCGCGTCCCAGAGCCGGGCCTCGCCCGCGGTGAGGCGGCGCCCGCGGCGCGGGGCCCTCACGGCGCGGCTCCGGATGCACCGCCGCGACGCGGCAGCAGGACCACGAAACCCACGGCGTCGCGGAGGTTTCCGGCGACCGCCCCGGCCTCCGGACCGGTGCCGACGAAGAGGTCGCCGCGGGCGGGGCCGACGATCGCCGAGCCGGTATCGGCGGCGACGACGAGGCGCCCGGCCGTGTCCGGCGCGCCGGCTTCCGCCTCCGCGGGGAGCGGACCCGCGAGCCAGAACGGCAGGCCGTAGCGCCAGAGGGTCGAATCCACCGCCAGGCTGCGGCCCGGACTGAGCGGGGCGTTCGCGGCGCCCGGCGGCCCGAGGGCCGGGTCGGCGACCGGGGCGAGGCGGAAGAAGATGTAGGAGGCGTTGGCGCGGATCAGGCGCTTGGCGGTCTCGGGATGGGCGCGCAGCCAGCCGGTCCAGCGGGCGAGCGTCAGTCCTTCCAGGGGCAGGTGGCCCTCCTGGACGATCAGCTTGGCCACCGCCGTGTACGGGCGGCCGTTGCGGCCGTCGTAGAGCACCCGGACCGCGCGCCCGTCCGGCAGCCGGACGCGCCCGGAACCCTGGACCTGCAGGACCAGCAGGTCGACCGGGTCGCGCAGCCACAGGATCGGCTTCGCGCGCGCGCCGAGGGCACCGTCCTCGATCGCGGCGCGGTCGGGGTAGGGGGCGAACCCGTCCGCCGTGGCCCGGGCGGCGCGCAGGCCGGGATCGAGCCCCGGGCGGGTCTCGCCGGGGCCGAGGGAGATCAGGTCGTCGGGGCGGGCGAGCACCGGCGTCGGGAAGTCCGGGCCCGGCTCGAGGGAGCCCGTGAGTTCCGGCTCGAAATAGCCGGTCAGGAAGCCGGGTCGGTCCGCGCCGGGCCGCGCGACGCGGAACGCCGCGAACCGGTCCCGGAAGAAGGCGGCCGCGTCCGGCACGGGGTCGGCGGCGGCCGCGCAGGCCTCGGCGAGGGCCGCCGGATCCCCCGCGACGCCGTCGGGCTGGGGCAGGGCGGGCGGCGGAGCCGCGCAGACCCGGCGGAAGGCGGCGAGCGCCGCGTCCGCCCGCGCGCCGGGGAAGCCCGGCAGGTCGGCCGCGGCGACGGGGATCAGCACCGCGTCGCCGACCGCCGCCGGCGCGGCGGACACGGCCTGGCTCAGGAGGGACGCGAGGAGGGCGGCCGGGACTGCTCCGGACCGGGCGCGGGGGATCGGCACGGCGAGATCGTCACGGCACGCCGGTCACGGGCTCAGGCGCCGGCCTCGGTGGCCACGAGTTGCCAGTTCGGATCCCGCGAGCCGAGCGTGCGGGCGAAGGTCCAGACATCCGGCACCTCGACCACCGTCTCGGCGCTGCCGTCCACCACCTTGCCGTCGGCGTTGCGGGTGGCGGTGATCAGGTTCGACAGGAAGCGCACGGTGACGTGCGCCACGCGGTTGCGCACCTCGACGGCGACGATCTCGGCCTTGTCGATCGACACGAAGGTGGTCTCGAGCGTCTGCCGGTTGCGCTCGCGCTCCGCGATCGCCCGCTCGAACGCCTCGCCGACCTCCTTCGACAGCAGGCCGCGCAGGGTCTTCCGGTCACCCTTGGCGAACGCGATCATGATGGCTTCGTAGGCGGATTTCGCGCCCTCGATGAAGGCGCGGGGATCGAAGCTGGGCTCGGCCTGGATGCAGGCCTCCAGGCCGCGGGCGACCTCGGATCCCGGCTCGGCGATGCCCCGCCAGTCCCGCGGCGCGGCGGCGGGCGGCGGCGCGGCCTGGACCCGGTCGGCACCGGGCAGGCGCACGACGTTGTCGCCGTCGGAGCGCGCCTGCGGCTCGGTGCGGCTGCGGTCGACCGGCTTGAACGGGGAGCGCTCCGCCCCCGTCTTCTGGCCGAGCACGGAGCGCAGACGCCAGATCACGAAGACGGCCAGCGCGAGGAAGATGATCGTCGTAACGTCGAAACTGTCCTGCATCACCGATCCGATGGTGGCCGCGGCGAGACCCTGTGCCCCTTGCTCAGGCCACGCGCGGTGCGGCGCCGGCTAAGCGCGCAGAGGTCTGGCCGACTCATATCCGACCAACGCGTCGGGAGCGAGCCGGTTGTGTCGGCCGGACGATCGAACCCACGCGTCAATTGCGATACCGGCCGATATGGGTCGCGGGGGCCGCGGGCGCCAGCGCCGCGCCCGCTCGCTCGCTTGTCCAGGCTCGGCCCGCGTGTTAGCGGCCCTGCCGTTTGGGCAGTTCCGCGGCGTGATCCAGCCGCTCCCGCCGCGACAACAACCCGCGCCGGCCCTGCCGGTCGATCGAGAAGGATGATCCGCATGGCCGATTCCCCGGCAGCGAACGGCAACGGCGGCGGCATGCCGCAGGGCGATGTGCCGACCATCAATGCCCTGGCGCAGTACACGAAGGATCTCTCCTTCGAGAACCCGAACGCGCCGCGCTCGCTCCAGCCCAAGGAGGGCCAGGGGCCGCAGATCAACATCCAGGTGAACGTCAACGCGCAGCAGCTCTCCGAGACCGATTTCGAGGTCGAGCTGAAGCTCGAGGGCGACGCCAAGATCCAGAACGAGGTGCTGTTCGCCTTCGAGGTGACCTATGCCGGCGTGTTCCGGCTCCTCAACATCCCGGCCGACCAGATCCATCCGGCGGTGATGATCGAGTGCCCGCGCCTGCTCTTCCCCTTCGCCCGCCAGATCGTGGCCGAGGCGGTGCGCAACGGCGGCTTCCCGCCGCTGTACATCGATCCGATCGATTTCGTCGGCCTCTACCGGCAGAAGGTGATGGAGCAGCAGGGCGCCCAGGGCCCGCTCGCTTCCTGAGTCAGGACGCGCCGGCGGCCGCTCAGCGGCCGCCGGGACCGCGATAGGCCCCCGTCAGCGCGCGCAGGGCCGCCGCTGGGCGCCCGGCCGGGCGGCGAGCGCCTCGGCGTCCGGGTGACGCTGCCGAGATCGACCACGCGTGTCGGATCCCGGCCACGGACCCGACGATCTCGGGATCCGGCGCCGCGACCGCCCCGTCATCGTCCAGATCCGCGCCAACGCCGCGCAGGGCACGGCGCAGAAGCGCGCCCCCTGCGCCGCGGTGAGCCGCAATCTCGCCCGCGACCCCGGCGTGGCACCGGCGGACGTCTTCATCAACTCCGTCGAGGTCAGCGCGGAGGCCCGATCGCTCGGGAACGGGCCGATGCAGGACGGGCCCCGGAGCCGTGAGGCCGGCGCGGCGAAGCCGCCGCGGGCGCGGTGCGGCGATGGCGGCCACGATCCGGGCTTGACCGTTCCGGGGGCGGAGTACAGGTCCGGGGCCCGAAACGGCTCCAGGATCGCATGGCCCCCACCGCAAACCTCGCCCTGATCAACCTGTTCATCGGAGACATCCAGGGCGGCCTCGGACCCTTCCTCGGGACCTGGCTGGCGCAGTCGGCCTCGTGGAGCCCGGCCCGGGTCGGGTTCGTCATCACGCTGGTCGGATTCGGCACGCTGTTCCTGAGCGGTCCGTTCGGCGCCCTGGTTGACCGGTTCCCGCGCCCGCGCCTGCTGATCGCGCTGGCCTGCGGGGCGATCCTGGTGGGGACGCTGCTGCTCCTGCCGGCCCGCAGCTTCCCGGCGGTGCTGGGCGCGCAGCTCCTCGCCGCGGCCGGCGGCACGCTGCTGCTGCCGGCCGTCGCGGCGCTGACCCTGGGCATCGTCGGGAAGGACCGGTTCCCCGCGCAGCAGGGGCGCAATCAGGCCTTCAATCACATCGGCATCCTGATCGCGGCGGGCGGCATCAGCCTCGGCACCGGCTATTTCGGGCCCGCGATCGCCTTCTGGGTGCTCGGCGGCATGGCGCTGGCGGCGATCGTCGCGACGGTGACGACGCCGGCCGGAGCCTGGAACCGCCGCCGCGCCGTCGGCTGGAAGGAGGACGATGCCGACGAGCCGGAGCGCAGCGGCATCCGCCAAGTCCTGGGGAACCGCCGCCTGCTGGTGCTGACCGTGGCGCTGACCCTGTTCAATCTCGGGAACGGCGGCATGCTCTCGCTGCTCGGCCAGAAGCTGGTCGCGACCGCCTCCGACGCGACGACCTGGACGGCCCGCTACGTCATGGTGGCCCAGCTGGTGATGGTCCCGGTGGCGCTGTTCGCCGGATCGCTCGCCGACAGACGCGGCCGCCGCCAGCTGCTCATGGTCGCCTTCGCGGTCCTGCCGGTGCGGGCGCTCCTGTCCGGCCTGATCGACGATCCGGTCTGGCTGATCGCCGCCGAGGTGCTGGACGGCGTCGCCTCGGGCATCGTCGGGGTGGCGGTGCCGGTGGTGGTCGCCGACCTGACCTGGGGATCCGGCCGGACGCAGACGGCCCTCGGGAGCGTCAACGCCGTGCAGGGCGTCGGCGGGGCGCTGTCGGGCTGGTACGGCGGCCTGTCCTACGGGCTGTTCGGCTGGACCGGCGCCTTCCTGGCCCTCGGCGTGCCGGCGCTCGTTGCCCTCGCGCTGGTGATCTGGCTCGACGCGACGCCCGAACCCGGCCGACGCCGCCGCCGGCGGGAGCGGCGCGGCGCCGCCGTTCAGGGAGCCTGAATCGGCCGCGCCGTCGCGGCCTCGCGTCCGGACGGCGGGGCACCGAACGACTGATGTCTGACATGCGGGAGCCCGGCCCCAGGGCCGGGCTTCGGGACAGCGTCGCGGCCGAGGGTCAGCCGATATGCGGGCTGCCCGTGGCGGCCGGGAAGCGGTCGGCCAGGGCGCGGCGCAGCTTCTCCAGGGCCCGGTTCTCGATCTGGCGGACGCGCTCCTTGGAGATGCCGAGCCGCTGGCCGAGGGCCTCCAGGGTCGCCTGATCCTCGGCGAGGCGTCGCTCGCGCAGGATGCGCAGCTCGCGCTCCGACAGGACCGTCAGGGCCTGCTGGAGCCAGCTCAACCGACGCTCGCCGTCGACCGTGGCGCTCACGGTCTCGTCCGGCAGGTCGGCGCCGTCGACGAGGAAGTCCATCCGCTCGGAGGAGGCGTCGCTGTCCTCGCCCACGGGCGCGTTGAGCGACATGTCGGGCCCGGACAGGCGCGCGTCCATCAGGGCGACGTCGTCGCGGGAGACACCGATGGCGCTGGCGATGCGGCGGTGGATCTCGTCGCCGACATGCTCCTCGGTGGACTGCATCAGCCGGGCGCGCAGCCGGCGCAGGTTGAAGAACAGGGCTTTCTGCGCGGAGGACGTGCCGCCGCGCACGATCGACCAGTTGCGCAGGATGTAGTCCTGGATCGAGGCGCGGATCCACCACGTCGCGTAGGTCGAGAAGCGGACGTCCCGCTCGGGCTCGAACCGGGCCGCGGCCTCCATCAGGCCGACATGCCCTTCTTGGACGAGATCGGCCATGGGCAGGCCGTAGTGACGAAAACGCCCCGCCAGGGCGATGACGAGGCGCATATGGGCCGAGATCAGACGGTGGAGGGCCCGCTCGTCGCGCTCGTCCTTCCAGCGGACGGCGAGGCCGCGCTCTTCTTCCCGGGCCAGGAAGGGTGCCTCCATGGCAGTCCGTATGAACTGCCGTCGAATTCCCGCGATCTCAGCCATCCGCCTGCCTCTTGTTGTCGAGTGCTGTTGCGGCGTCGAGCCAATAGCCCGACGCGCAGGCGCCACCGGGGGGCGACGCCAGGCAACCGACAACGGAAGGCAAAACGCGAAAGTTCCGTCCCGATGCCCCACAATGCGACAGTCGGGCGGCCACGAAATCGTGTTCTGTCCCGATCAGATGGGATCCGGCCCTGCGCCGTCCAGGCCGCAAGTCCCGAAACGACCGCGTTCAGCGCTTCGGTCCGGCCCGCCAGACACAAAAAACCCGGCCACCTGGGCCGGGTTCGATGCCGTTCGCGGAGAGAGGCGCCTCAGGCGGCCTCCTCCTGGATGTCGTCGCCCTCGCTGTCCCCGTCGGCCTCGGCCTCGGGCTCCGCCTCGCTCTTGGCGCGGCGGGGCGACTTGGCGAGGCTCTGCTCGATCAGCTTCAGGGCCTCGGTCTCGGTGATGCGGTTCACCGACGAGATCTCGCGCACGATCCGATCCAGCGCGGCCTCGTAGAGCTGACGCTCGGAGTAGGACTGCTCCGGCTGGGCCTCGGACCGGAACAGGTCGCGCACGACCTCGGTGACGGCGAGCAGGTCGCCCGAGTTGATCTTGGCCTCGTATTCCTGCGCGCGGCGCGACCACATGGTGCGCTTGATCCGGGCGCGGCCGGTCAGCAGGTCGAGGGCCTTCTTCACCAGTTCCGGCTCGGCGAGCTTGCGCATGCCGACGCTGTTGGCCTTCGCGGTGGGGACGCGCAGGACCATCTTGTCCTTCTCGAACGATACGACGAACAGCTCAAGCTTGTAGCCGGCGATCTCCTGCTCCTCGATCGCGGTGATGCGACCGACGCCGTGGGCCGGATACACGACAGCCTCGCCGGTCTTGAAGCCCTGCCGGCCTGCGGTCGTCGTCTTCTTGGCTGTGGTCATGCGAGAAGGGCCTCCACTGGCGCGCAGCGTTCGGCGCCGCGCGAAACCGTGTTCTTCCGGGCGGGACACCCGGTCTGCCTCGCCGCTCCCGGACCCGGCGCCGAGCGCACGAATCCGGACGTTCCCCGGCGCGGCCGTGCGAACGCCTGGCCCGTCCGCCGAAGTCTCCTTCAGCGGTCGGGCGCGTACTACTCCTAACCCACGAAATTCGAAGGCGTTTCGGCCGGAGGGAGCACGTCAGGCGCGAGCGACGGCAGGCAGATTGTCTACCACAATCCGGCGCGCAGATCAAAGCATCCCTGAAGACGCACGCGCGGACCGAGCGCGGCGCCAAAGAGTTTTACACTGGTGCGGCGGGACAGGAATGACCTGGCCGCGTATCAGGGCTTCGTATGACGCAGCCCCGCCGCGCGGTTCAGCGGCGGGACGGGCTCGGCAGATCTTCCTGCGATCTGGAGAGCGAGCCGCGGACCGACGCCAGAACCTGCGAGGCCGGACTTCAGTCGCCCGAGCCGGGGTTGGGCGAGAAATGCGCCTCGAGCTTCCCGGTCTTGCCGTCCCACTCCTTGGCGTCGGCCGGGGCTTCCTTCTTCTGCGTGATGTTCGGCCAGCTCTTGGCGTAGTCGGCGTTCAGCTTCAGCCACGTGTCGAGGTTCGACTCCGTGTCGGGCTTGATCGCCTCGGCCGGGCATTCCGGCTCGCAGACGCCGCAGTCGATGCACTCGTCCGGGTGGATGACGAGCATGTTCTCGCCTTCGTAGAAGCAGTCCACCGGACAGACCTCGACGCAGTCCGTGTACTTGCACTTGATGCAATTGTCGGTGACGACGTAGGTCATCGGATGTCTTCGTCCTAAAACTCGACTTGGCCCGGGCGGAGCCTGGAGACGGCCCGCGCGCCCGGAGGGTGCTGCGAGGGGAACGCCGGTGAGACACGGCACGGAGCCGGGCCTCGGAGGCCCACGGCTCTAGACGCTGCCTCCCGGACTGACAAGCGTGCGGGCGCCGCATGGGTTCGTGCCGGGTCGCTCGCGCGGCCGCTGTGGCCCGGCCTCATCACTCGGATGGCCCCTCCGGGCCGGCCTCGACCGACAGGGCACCGCCCGACAGGTCGTCGTAGAGCAGCCGCGCCTCCGGCGCCGGGCCGCGGCGCAGGCCGAGACCGAGCACCCGCACCGCCAGCGTCGCGTGCGGCGCGGCCACCGTCACCACGTCGCCGACGCCGATGGCCTTCGCGGGGTTCTCGGCCCGGCTGCCGTTCACCCGCACGAAGCCGTCGGAAGCCAGCCGCGCCGCGAGCGACCGGGTCCGCGCGAACCGCGCGAACCACAGCCACTTGTCGAGGCGCTGCCGGTCCTCGCGCATCCGCCGCGGGTCAGCGCTTCCCGCCGTCGCCGGCCTCGAGCTGCGCCTTCAGGGCCGCGAGCTTGGCGAACGGCGAATCCGGGTCGGGCGCCCGCTCGCGCCGCGGCGGCCGCTGGTCGGGCCGCGGGCCGGAATGGCGCTGCTCCGCGTTGCGCTGGTCGTCGCGGCGCTCCGGCCGCCCACCCTCGAACCGGTCGCGGCGCGGACCGCGATCCCGGCCGGGACGCGGGCCGTCGCCCTCGGCCCGGCGCTGCTCGGGCCGGCCGCCCTCGGGCCGACCCTGTCCCGGGTGCTGGCCCTGCTGGCCGCCGTCACGGCCCCGGCCGCCCCCGCGAGGGCGGTTCTGCGGGCGCTGGTGAGCCGGGCGCTGGTGGCGCTGCAGGCGCCAGACCTCGATCTGCGGGATCTCGGCGGCACCCTCGCCCTCGGCACCCGAGGCGTCCGCCGTGTCGGCCGCGGCGGGCTGCGGCTCGGCGGCGATCTCGGGCGCGGTCTCCTCGGCGGATGCGGCCGGGGGCTCGGCGATGGACTCGGCGATGGGCTCGGCGGCCCCGTCGGCCGGCTGCTCCGCCCCGGCGTGGAGCGCGTCGGTCGCGGAGGCCTCGGCCGCGGAGGCCTCGGTCGCGGGCGACGCGGCAGCCTCCTCGACGGGCGCGCCGGCCGCGTCGTCCGGAACCTCGCCCACGGCGGGCGCCGCCTCGGCTTCGGCGGCCGGGGCTTCCTCGGCCGCGGGAGCGTTGTCGGCGGCGGTCTCGCCCTCGGCGTCCGGAACCTCGTCGCCGACCGGCTCGGCGGCGTCCGCCTGCGCGGCGACGGCCTCCTCGGAGGATGCCTCGGCAGCGACGGCCGGTGCCGCCGGCGCGGTGGCGGCGGCGGGGACGAGCGGCACCGTGATGGCCGGGCCGGGGCGCGCTTCGGCCGTGTAGCCGAGCGACTTCAGGATCGAGGCGAAATCCTCGCCCGAGCAGCCGACCAGGGAGGTCATGCCGACGGTGGCCACGAAGCCGTCGCCGTCGGCCGTGCCGTCCGGCGGTGCGCCCGGGGTGGTGCCGGGCCGGTAGGCGATCGCCGGGCGGATCAGGTCGGCGAGCCGCTCCAGGATGTCGACGCGCACCGCCCGCTCGCCGCTGACCCGGAAGCCGGCGGCGCGGTAGAGGCCCTTGGCGATCTCGCGATCGACCTTGATCGAGGTGCGGCCGGAGCCGGCGAGATGCGCGATCTCGTCGAGTCCGCGCTGGTCGAGGCCGCCGTTGCGCAGGGCCCAGAGCTGGGCCGCGAGCGTGCGGGGCGCCGGCTTCAGCAGGGCCGGCAGGAAGATGTGGTAGGCGCCGAAGCGGACGCCGTGGCGGCGCAGGGCCCCGCGGCCGTCCTGGTCGAGGCTGCGCATCTCGTGCGCCACCTTCGAGCGCTCCAGGACGCCGAGCGCCTCGACCACCTGGTAGCCGATCCCCTTGGCGAGGCCGGTGAGGTCGGCCGCGGTCTCGATCTCCATGAGCGGGCCGAGCAGCCGCACGATGTAGGCCTTCAGCCACGCGTCGAGGCGGCCCTCGACCTTCTCGCGATGCGCGCCGGTCAGGCTGTCGTCCGCCAGCAGACGGATCTGCGGGGCGAACAGCTTCTCGCCGGGCGTGAGCTTGGCGACGGGCGCGCCGGTCCAGCGGATCGTGCCGTCGTGCGAGAGCACGAGGGTCGAATCGGCGGCCGCGGCGAATCGCTCGGCCCGCGCCTCGATCTCGCCCGCGAGCGCCTTCTCGGCGGCGCTCCTCAGTGTCTTTGCCTCGTGCCCCTCGGCGCTGGCATCGGGAACGAACAGGAATCCGTGAAGGTGGCCGACATGCTGACCCTCGACGGTGACGTCACCGTCGGCGGTGATCTGGGCTTCGAGCATCGTGTTCTCTCTCAGGCGCCGCATCAGGACGCTTGTGCGCCGGTCGACGAAGCGGCTCGCGAGGCGTTCGTGCAGGGCGTCGGACAGCCTGTCCTCTACCCGACGCGTCTCGCCCTGCCAATGTTCTGGGTCGCGCAGCCAGTCGGGACGGTTCGCCACGAAGGTCCAGGTGCGCCCCTGCGCGATCCGGCGGGACAGCGTGTCGATGTCGCCGTCGGTCCGGTCGATCATCGCGACCTGCTCGGCGAACCACGTGTCGGGGATGCGGCCCGCCATGCCCTTCATGAGGAACCGGTAGAGCTGGGCCACGAGGTCGGCGTGCACCTGCGGGTGGACCTTGCGGTAATCCGGGACGCCGCAGACGTCCCACAGGCGGCGCACCGCGGCGGCGCTGCGCGCCATGTCGCGGATGTCGTCCTCCTTCATGAGGATCTCGAGGGCCTGCTGATCCTCGCCCATCGGGGCGCGGGTCAGGCCCGATTCGCGCGGGTGCTCGTCGAGGCTCGCCTGCAGGCCGTCCAGGCTGCCGAAGGTGAGATCCGGGTTGCGCCACTGCAGGATGCGCAGGGGATCGAAGTCGTGGCTCTCCAGCCGCTCCACCAGCTCGGCCTCGAACGGCGGGCAGCGGCCGGTGGAGCCGAAGGTGCCGTCCGAGAGGTGGCGCCCCGCGCGCCCCGCGATCTGGCCCATCTCGGCGGGCGTGAGCTTGCGGAAGCGGGTGCCGTCGTACTTCCAGTTGGCCGCGAACGCGACGTGATCGACGTCGAGATTGAGGCCCATCCCGACCGCGTCGGTGGCCACGAGGTAGTCGACGTCGCCCGCCTGGTACATCTCGACCTGGGCGTTGCGGGTCCGCGGCGACAGGGCACCGAGCACCACCGCGGCGCCCCCGCGCTGGCGGCGGATCAGCTCGGCGATCGCGTAGACCTCCTCGGCCGAGAACGCCACGATGGCGGTGCGCCGGGGCAGCCGCGACAGCCGCTTCTCCCCCGCGAAGGTGAGCTGCGAGAGCCGCGGCCTGGTCGTGGTGTGGACGTTGGGGATCAGGTCCTGGACCAGCGGCAGCATGGTCGAGGAGCCGATCAGCAGGGTCTCCTCCCGGCCGCGGACGTAGAGCAGGCGGTCGGTGAAGACGTGGCCGCGATCCATGTCGGCGGCGAGCTGGATCTCGTCGATGGCCACGAACGCCACGTCGAGGTCCCGCGGCATCGCCTCGATGGTGCAGATCCAGTAGCGCGGCCGGTCCGGCTTGATCTTCTCCTCGCCGGTGACGAGGGCGACCTTCTCGGGGCCCACCTTCGCGACGACGCGCAGGTAGACCTCCCGGGCGAGCAGCCGCAGGGGCAGCCCGATCATGCCGGTCGGGTGCGCGAGCATCCGCTCGATGGCGAGATGCGTCTTGCCGGTGTTGGTCGGCCCGAGGACCGCGGTGACGCCGCGGGCGCGGGCCTCGCGGGACAGCGAGCGACTGGACGTGGGGCGGAGCAGCGCGTCGATGGTCGGCGGTTCCTTCGAGCGGGAAGGCCGTCGCGGCGCCGTCGCGGCGCGGGCGGGGAGGCGGGTCCGACCGGCCGGCCGCGTCGGGGACGTTAGGGCCGGTACGGTCCTCCCCCATATGGGATGCCGCCGCCGCCAGGTCCAATCTGCGGCGTGATCATCGGGTAGATATCGATCTGCGTCGTCGGGGTGCCCGGCTGCGGCGCGAGGTCGGCGCAGAGCGTGTCGGGAGTCGCGACGAGGGGACCGCGGCGGGGCGGCCTGTTCTCGACCACTTCGGCCGACGAGAAGGCGTCACCGCCGCAGCCCGGATCGGCGGATCCGGCGCTCAGGGGCTGTGCGGCGGCCGGGCCTGCGAGCGCGGCCAGGGCGAGGGCGATTCGGAGGGCAGGCGAGCACATCCGGGCATTATCGCCGGGAACGTGAAGATTCCCTCCACCCGCGCGGCTGCGGGCCTCGCCGCGTGCGTCCCCACCGGCACGGCGAGCCGGGAGAGCGGTGAGGTCCGGCTCCGCGCCTCCCAGGGGCGTTTCGCGGACCGCGCGGAATCCGGGAGCAACCCAGACGTCGATCAGTCGACACCCTCGACGAGCACCACCTCGCCGATTCCCGCCGGCCGGCGCTTGGCCACCGCGGCCTGGTACTCGGGCGAGAAGTAGTAGCTGCGCGCCGCCTCGTAGGACTCGAATTCCAGCACGACGTTGCGCGGACGGCCCTCGCCCTCCAGGGCCTCGCACCGGCCGCCGCGCACCAGCGGCTTGCAGCCGTAGCGGCGCATCGCCTCGGAGGCCATGGCGGCGTAGTCCTTGTAGGTGTCCGGATCGGTGACCGTCATCCGGACGATGATGTAGCCCTTGGGCACTGCTGACCTCCCCGCGCGGCTGCCGCGCCGCGCCGAGGTGCCGGGAAACCGGCCGCCGGTCAAACGCCTGGGCGGCGGCGCTACTGCCCGGCCAAGCTCGCCTGCGCGACGCTGTTGCCGGCCACGCCGGTGCCGGCCGTGCCGGTGGTCGTCGGCGTGCCGCTCTGGCTCCAGCGCGTGGCCTCGATGATGTTGGTGCCGATCGTGGTGAGCACCGAGATGCGCAGCGGGATCAGGACGCGCGTCCCCTCGACGGGGGCGAGCCAGACCGACATCTCGCGGTTCTCCTCCATGAACTTCACCCCCGGCCGGTCCGGGCGGTGGCCGGCGACCGCCTGGTAGCGGGCGTTGCAGACGAGTACCGGGCCGGCATAGCCGGGCTTCTGCACCGGGCGGGTCTCGGCGTAGCTCAGCACGACGTTGAAGCGGGTGGCGCCGTCGAAGACCGGCAGGGTCCGGTTGCAATTCTCCGGGTCGAGGGGCTCGCCGCGCCCCTGGGTCGGCATCAGCAGGGCGCTCACCGGGTCGATGATGCCGCGCTTGTTGGCCGGTGTGACCGGAACGCGGTCCTGCATGTCGATCAACGGCGGCGTGATCTCGGCCTGGACGACGTTGCCGTGCGCCAGGGCCATGCGCACCGCGATGCCGGAACTCGCCGTCTGAGTGGCGATGGCGAAGGCGCCGGGCTGCGGCGCGGCCGAGAAGCTGCCCGAGGCCCGGGCGGAGCCCTTCCCGCCGGTAATCGCCCCGACGAGGCCGGTGAGCACCGCCGACACGTCCATCATGTAGCGGTCGCGGTCGAAGGAGCCGGCGAGGCGCGCCGTGCCGATCGGGAGGCCGGCGAGGTTGATGCCGTAATCGACCGCCACGGTCGCGGCGGCGGGCGCGGCCCGCTTGGCCCGCGACACCCGCGCCCCGGCATCGGTCGGGGCCGCGAGGGCCGCGACCGCGAGGAGGCTGCCCGCGAGCCGCCCGACAGCGTGCTTCGTCGACGGCTCGGTCAACGGCTTGATCATCCGACGGACTGGCGTGGCGCTCATGATCCGGATCGCATCCCAGGGCGGGCGGGCCAAGACACTCGCTCGAACGCGCCCTCTCGAACACACCCGCTCGCCAGCGTCCTCTGCGACGCACGGAGCGGGGAGAGGCGCCTTCCTGCAGGTGGAAGAAGGCTATATCCCGGCATCGTGGTTAACAGACCGTTGGGCGTCGGGCGCGGCTCCGGCACCCGTCGGCACCTTGACGCACCGCGCCTTCGTCGCCTATAGGCTCGCGCCTTCAACAGGACTCCGCCGGACCTGGAACACGCAACGGGCGCCGCCCGCTGCGACGAAGATCGCGCCGGCCGCGATCGGGTCTCTACCGGGCGGAACGAGACGGGATCGTTTTTTATCATGGCGCGCCGCTGCGAACTCACCGGCAAGGCCGTTCAGGTCGGCCACCTCGTGAGCCACTCGAACCGCAAGACCAAGTGCCGGTTCCTGCCGAACCTGTGCAACGTCACCCTTCAGTCCGACGCGCTGGGCAAGCGTGTCCGCCTGCGGGTCACCGCGCACGCCCTGCGCTCGGTGGAGCACCGCGGCGGCCTCGACGCCTTCCTGATCAAGGCCGGCGAGGGCGACCTGTCGCAGACCGCGCGCCTCCTGAAGCGCGAGATCCACAAGAAGCTCGCCGAGACCCCGGCCGCCGCGGCCTGAGTCGTCGGGCTTCACCGTTCCTGACCGGATGGTTTCAACCGCCGTGACCCTCGGGGCCGCGGCGGTTTCCGCTTGCGCGACAGGCAGACTGTCCGGACAGTCCCATGCATACCGTCTCCGGTCGATGCCTCCGACGCCGCCGTCATCGCGGGCGGAGCGAAGCAGACCAATGGCGCTGCGCCCACCGGGGTCGGGGCGCCCTGGATCACTGCGCTTCGCTCGCGGTGACGGTAGGGACGCGTCAGTCGCGGCGCTCGGGCGCCTCGGGATGAGGCCCCGGATCGGACGGCCCGAGAGCCAGAGCAGCGGCTAGGTCGGACCGGCGATCAGCGCCGCCCGCCCGCCGCGCGCAGCATGCGGCCGGTCGGCGCCGCGCCGTCCTCCTCGAACAGCTCGGCCAGCTTCTCGGTCATCGCCCCGCCGAGCTCCTCGGCGTCGATGATCGTCACGGCGCGGCGGTAGTAGCGGGTCACGTCGTGGCCGATGCCGATGGCGAGGAGCTCCACGGGCGAGCGCGTCTCGATCTCCTCGATCATCCAGCGCAGGTGCCGCTCGAGGTAGTTGCCGGCATTCACCGACAGGGTCGAGTCGTCCACCGGCGCGCCGTCGGAGATCACCATCAGGATCTTGCGCTGCTCCGGCCGCCCGAGCAGGCGCTTGTGCGCCCAGTCGAGCGCCTCGCCGTCGATGTTCTCCTTGAGCAGCCCCTCGCGCATCATCAGCCCGAGGTTCTTGCGCGCGCGCCGCCAGGGCGCGTCGGCCGACTTGTAGACGATGTGGCGCAGGTCGTTCAGGCGCCCGGGATTCGGCGGCTTGCCGGCGGCGAGCCACGCCTCGCGGCTCTGGCCGCCCTTCCAGGCCCGGGTGGTGAAGCCCAGGATCTCCACCTTCACGCCGCAGCGCTCCAGCGTCCGCGCCAGGATGTCGGCACAGGTCGCCGCCACGGTGATCGGCCGGCCGCGCATGGAGCCCGAATTGTCGAGGAGCAGCGTCACCACCGTGTCGCGGAAATTCGTGTCCTTCTCCTGCTTGAAGGAGAGCGGCTGGTAGGGGTCGATGACCACGCGGACCAGCCGCGCCGGGTCGAGCTGACCCTCCTCCAGGTCGAAATCCCAGGCGCGGTTCTGCTGGGCGAGCAATCGCCGCTGCAGCCGGTTCGCGAGCCGGCCGACCACGCCCTGCAGATGCGAGAGCTGCTTGTCGAGGTAGGAGCGCAGGCGCGACAGCTCGTCGGCGTCGCACAGCTCCTCGGCGTGGATGACCTCGTCGAACCGCGGATTGAACACCTTGTACTCGGGCCCGCGCGCCTCGTTGCCCTGCCGCTGCGGCGGGCGCGACGCCTCCGACGCCTCCTCCGACTCCGCGTCCTCGGCCTCCTCGGGCAACTCACCGGACGGCGCGTCGGCGGATTCCTGCGCGCCCTCCTCGATCTCGTCGGAGGCCTCCTCGGAGGTCTCGATCTCGGCGCGCTCGCCCTGGCTCTTCTCCTCCGAGTCGCCCTCGCTGGGATTCTGCTCGTCGTCCTGGGCGTCGTTCTCGTCGTCGTTCTCGTCGTCCTCGGCGTCGAACGGCGTCTCGTCCGACATGTCGAGGGAGGTGAGGAGCTCGCGCACCGAGCGGGCGAACTTGCGCTGGTCCTCGATCGAGCCGAGTAGCCCGTCGAGGTTCGGGCCGGCCTTGGCCTCGATGTGCTCCCGCCACAGATCGACGATCTTGGTGGCGGCCTCGGGCGGCTTCTGGCCGGTCAGGCGCTCGCGCACCATCAGGGCGACGGCGTCCTCCATCGGGGCGTCGGCCCGGTCGGTGATGGTCTCGTACTTGCCGCCCCGGTGATAGCGGTCCTCCAGCATCGCCGAGATGTTGCTGGCGACGCCCGCCATCCGGCGCGAGCCGATCGCCTCCACGCGCGCCTGCTCCACCGCGTCATAGACCGCCCGGGCGGCGCTGTTCTCGGGGGCGAGGCGGCGGTGGACGGCGACGTCGTGGCAGCCGAGCCGCAGCGCCATGGCGTCGGCGTTGCCGCGCAGCACCGCGACGTCCTGCGCCGAGAGCTTGCGCGGGGGCTCGGGCAGGCGGGCCTTGTCGCCGGTCAGCGCCGGCCGGTCGGTGGCGTAGGTGACCTCGACCTCGGAGCGCCGGGCGATGGCGCGCAGGCACCCGGCCACCGAGCGCTTCAGGGGCTCGGCCACGGGTTCGCGGCGCTCGCCGGGTTTGCGGTTGGAGATGGACATCAGCGCTACCGGTCGTCCTCGAACGCGAAGGGGCGGTTCAGGATCTCATCCCAGCTGTAGGGACAGTCCGCGGGCAGGGTTTTGGGCGAGCGCTTCATCTGCCGGGCTGCCCCGAGGCGACCGAGCCGGAAGCTGTCGTGCCGAATCTCATTGAGGCTCGACTTCAGGCCCGGGCTCTTCCGCAGTTGGATCGTGGCGCGCTCCCGATGCTCGGCGATGCTGAGTGCCCAACTGCGGCTTCGCCGTTCCGGCTGATGGTCCCACTTCAGCATGTGAAGGATAATGATTTCGACCGCACTCTGGAGCCGGTAATACTCGCTCAGGCCCACGTCGCTCAGCTCCTCGGCGATGTTGTCGAGGTCGAGCGCGTCCACCCGGCCGGCGCGGAGCAGTGCCACCTGCTCCTGAACCCAGGTGTAGAGATCGTCCGCGTGGCGCGTCCGTCCCCGGGCATGCGCAGTCGCCGGGGCGTCCTCGCGCGCGGGGGCCGGATGCGCCATCGCGTCCTCCATGCGGGTCAGCTCAGCGCGACGTTCACCGCGCTCTCGGGCAGCTCCTTGCCGAAGGCGCGCTGGTAGAACTCGGCCACCAGCGTCCGCTCCAGCTCGTCGCACTTGTTGAGGAAGGTCACCCGGAACGCGAAGCCGATATCCTTGAAGATGTCGGCGTTCTCGGCCCAGGTGATCACCGTGCGCGGGCTCATGACGGTCGAGAGGTCGCCGTTCATGAAGGCGTTGCGGGTCAGGTCCGCCACGCGCACCATCCGGTTGACGATGTCGCGGCCCTGGTCGCCCCGGTAATGGGTCGCCTTCGAGAGCACGATGTCGACCTCGCGGTCGTGCGGCAGGTAGTTGAGCGTGGTGACGATCGACCAGCGGTCCATCTGGCCCTGGTTGATCTGCTGGGTGCCGTGATAGAGGCCCGACGTGTCGCCCAGGCCCACCGTGTTGGCGGTGGCGAACAGCCGGAAGGCCGGGTGCGGGCGGATCACGCGCTTCTGATCGAGCAGCGTCAGCCGGCCCGAGAGCTCCAGCACGCGCTGGATCACGAACATCACGTCCGGGCGGCCGGCATCGTACTCGTCGAACACGAGGGCGACGTTGTTCTGCAGCGCCCAGGGCAGGATGCCGTCCTGGAAGGCGGTGACCTGCTTGCCGTCCTGCAGGACGATGGCGTCCTTGCCGACGAGGTCGATGCGCGAGACGTGGCTGTCGAGGTTGATCCGGATGCACGGCCAGTTCAGCCGGGCGGCCACCTGCTCGATGTGGGTCGACTTGCCGGTGCCGTGATAGCCGGTGACCATCACGCGACGGTTGCGGGCGAAGCCGGCCAGGATCGCCAGCGTCGTCTCCCGGTCGAAGATGTAGTCCGGGTCGACATCCGGCACGTGCTCCTCGGGCTCGGCGAAGGCCGGGACCTTGAGGTCGAGGTCGATGCCGAAGACATCGCGGACGGAGACGGTGCGATCGGGCAGCGCGGCGGGCGTAGCGTCAGAGAGCATTCGGAACCTCGTGAGGCGCGGGCGCTCCACTCCCAAACAGTGAAGCATCCGCGCGGAAGAACGTCGAGCCGGGCCTCCGCGGCGGGGCGGAGCCATCCTTAGACGGCGGCGCGCTCGCGCGCCACCGACCGGCATGGATCCCATATAGGGTCGCCCCGCGCGGTTTGCCCTATCCTGGCTGCGAACCGGCGTGCATCGTTCGTGCCGCTCAGCAGAGACCCGCCGCGCGGAGCACGTCGTGGGCGCGGATGATGTCGCGCAGGCGCTCCTCGAACGACCGGTCGCCGCCGTTGGCGTCGGGGTGGAAGCGCTTCACCAGCACCTTGTACTGCGCCTTGATGGCGGCCGAGTCCGCCCCCTCCTCGAGGCCCATCACGTCGAGGGCGCGGCGCACCGTCGCCGAGTGTTTGGGCTTGCGCGGCTCCTCGGGCTGGCGGGCGCGCCGGCGCGCGTCGCCGACGCCCTCGCCGCGCAGGATGCCGAGCGGATCGACGTAGGCCCAGTCGCGGGCCGGCTCGTTCTCCGGCTTGGCCTGACCGGTCCGGTTCACGCCCATCGCCCAGGTCGGACGATGCCCGATGATCGCGTCCTTCTGGTAGGCCTGCACGGCGGCGTCGTTCATGCCGTCGAAGTAATTGTAGGTGGCGTTGTAGGCGCGGACATGGTCGATGCAGAAGCGCCAGTACTGGCCCTCGGCCTTCCGCCCCTTCGGTGCCCTGTAGAGGCCCGGATGGGTGCAGCCCGGACTCTCGCAGACGGCCTCGGCCGCGGCCTTCGGCTCGTCGCAGGACGGTTTGATCCGGATGCTGTCGAACAGGCGCGAGTTGAGATCCATGACGAGCCGATTATGAGGGGGCGGACCTGAGACACAAGGGCACCGGGCCTGATGACGCATGCGCGGGATCGGGCTTGACGGCGCCCACGGACACGACGCGAGGGCACGATGGCGGACGGTGCGGGCGCGGGTGGCACCCTGCGGGACTGGATGGAGGCGCGTCTGCGGGAGCAGCTCGCGCCGGCGCGGCTCGACGTGATCGACGAGTCGCATCTGCATGCCGGCCACGCCGGAGCGCGGCCGGGGGGCGAGACCCATTACCGGCTCGACATCGTCGCGTCGGCGTTCGAGGGCAAGAGCCGCGTCGAGCGGCACCGCTTGGTGAACGCGCTGCTCGACGACGCGTTCAAGCGGGGCCTGCACGCCCTGGCGCTGCGCGCCCGCACGCCGGCCGAGGCGGCCTGAGCCGACGCGCGGCGACCGGCGGCGCGGCCCGGGTCGCTCCGTCCGGGAGGTTGCCGGAGATCGCTCCGACGGGGCGCGGTGAGCGGGGCGGGAAGCACAGGACAGATATGGTGATGGAGCCGCCGATCCGCATCCGCCCGCGCGCCGTCATCGCGCTGCCGGGGAGGCCGCCATGCCCCTGCGGGTGACGCCGCGCATCGCCATCGACGAGGACGAGATCGAGCTGTCCTTCATGCGCGCCTCGGGCGCCGGCGGACAGAACGTCAACAAGGTCGAGACCGCCGTCCAGCTCCGCTGGGCGGCGCTGGCGTCCCCCGCCATCGACGAGCGGGTGAAGGCCAACCTCGCGCGGCTCGCCGGGCGGCGGATGACCAAGGACGGCGTCCTCGTCCTCGCGGGGCAGCGGCACCGGACACAGGAACGCAACCGGGCCGACGTGCTGCAGCGGCTGGTCGATCTCGTGGCGGAGGCGGCCAAGCCGCCGCCGCCGATCCGCCGGCCCACGAAGCCGACCCGGGGCTCGCAGGAGCGGCGCATCGGCACGAAGAAGAGCCGCGCCGCGATCAAGCAGGGCCGGGGCAGCATCCGGGATTCCGACGGCTGACCCCACCTGCCCCGGTCGGGTCTCAGTGGATCGCGTCGATGACCTCGGCCTTCGGGCTGGCATCGGGTGCCGGGGACGATCCGGCGACCAGGGTGCTGCCCGGCTTGGCGACGGTGAGGGCGATCGCGATCAGGGCCAGGATGGCGGCCAGAGCCGCCGGGAACAGGAAGGCCGATTCGCCGTAGCGCATGTCGAGCAGGCCACCCACGACCGCGCCGGTGCTCAGTCCGGCCCAGAGCGGCGCCTGGATCCAGAAGGAGGGCGCCACCGTGCCGAGCAGCAGGTTGGCGCAGCCCGTGCCGAAACGCACCACGGCGCCCGTGACGTAGGTGAGGGCCAGGGAGCGGCCGCCCTCGTCCTGCAGCGTCGCGTTCTGGAGGCCCAGCGCCAGGACGATCGGGTAGGCGTGCAGCGGGTAGGCGAAGGTACCCCAGGGCATCAGCAGGCCGCCGGCGAGCAGCAGGGCCTGGAGCGTGAGCAGCACGGCGAGGCGCCAGCGCCCGACCCAGGCGGCGATCAGCGTCCCCAGGAAGGCGCCGAAGCAGAACATGCAGATGGTGCTGGCGACGCGGCTGACATTCTCCCAGTCGCCGTTGGCCACCGCCACGCCGAAGCGGGTGGTGTTGCCCGACATGAACGACATGAAGAGCTGCGAGAATTCCAGGAAGCCGATGGAGTCGGCGCAGCCCGCGAGCGCCGCCAGGGCGATCGCGAAGGGAATTCGGGTTCGCGGGTCGGCGGGAAACGACTTGTCGGCTGGAGGCTCAGGTTTCCGCTCCGGTGCTGCACCGCCTGTCCGACTTCCGTATTCCGCCATGCTGATCCCCCGATCGAGCCGCCGCGCCCAGTCGCGGTCGACTGACAATGGACGAATAGCGGAGCGGTTTCATGCCGATGTGCGCCGCAACACAACGACGCGCCCCGGTACCGGCCGTCCTCCCTCCCGCCGGACTTCCGCGGGCCTCGCCGCCAGCCGTTCCAAGCCGGACACGGCGGCCGTCGCCGCGAGATGGGCATCCGCGTGGGCGTAGCGGCCGTCCTCGCCCAGGACGGAGCCGGGGCCGTCGTGGGATTGCACCGTGAAGGCACCGAGGCCGCCGGGCCGCAGGACCCGCCCCACGCCCGCCAGGAACGACGCCAGGTCCGCGACGTAGATCAGGACGTCCGCGGCGAGGCAGAGGTCGGCCGAGGCCTCCGGCAGGTCGGCCAGGGCGGCGGCGACATCGCCCTCGACGAGGCGCTCGTAGAGCGGCCGACCCCGCGCCGTCTTGGTCCGCGCCAGCGCCAGCATCCCGGGGGAGAGGTCGATCCCGGTGAGATGATCGACCCGGTCGCGCACGACCTCGCCCATCAGCCCCGTGCCGCAGCCGAGATCGAGGGCGACCGCGAAGCGCTCCGGAGCGCGCGGCAGGGCGTCGCGGACGAGTTGCGGGCCGACATAGCCGAGGCCCTCCACGAGGTGGCGCTCGAAGCGCGGCGCGTAGTCGTCGAACAGGGCGCGGACATAGGCCGGCGACAGGACCGGGAGGGTGTCGCCGCCGCCCAGGCGGACGAGATGCGCGCGCACGCCCAGCCGGTCCTCGGGATCGATGTCGAGGGCGCGGGCGTAGGCCTGCGCCGCCGCGTCGCGCAGGGCCGGATCGGTGCCGGAGGTGGCCAGACCCGCGCGCGCCCGGCCCAGCAGGAGCCAGGCCGGCGCGTAGCGCGGGGCGCGCTCCAGGGCCTGCTCGGCGAGGTCGGCGGCGCCCGCGTGGTCGCCGTCGGCGAGGCAGGCCTCGGCGTAGCGGTAGCGGCGATCGGCGAGGAGGTCGCCGGAACTGAGCTGCGAGGCCATGCGTCTGCCGGTTCGGGGGCGCCTATATACCGGGGCCACCGGCGGACTCCACCGGCAGCACGGACCCGATGCCGATACGCGCCAGCGATCTCCTCACCCTGACCCGCGAGGGTCTCTACTGCCCCCTCGGGCGCTTCCACGTCGATCCGACCTGGCCGGTGGAGCGCGCGCTCATCACCCACGGGCACGCCGACCACGCCCGCGCGGGCCACGGCCACGTGCTGGCGACGCCCGAGACCCTGCGGATCATGGCGGTGCGCTACGGCGCGGATTTCTGCCGCCAGCGGCAGGAGGCGCCGCTCGGGGCGGCGCTCCGCGTCGGCGACGTCACCGTGCGCTTCGCCCCGGCCGGCCACGTGCTCGGCTCGGCGCAGATCGCCATCGAGCGGGACGGCGTCCGCGTCGTGGTCTCGGGCGACTACAAGCGCGCGCCGGACCCGACCTGCCTGCCGTTCGAGGTCGTGCCCTGCGACGTGTTCATCACCGAGGCGACCTTCGGCCTGCCGGTCTTCACCCACCCCGACACGCGGGGCGAGGTCCGCAAGCTCCTCGAATCGGTCAGACTGTTCCCGGAGCGCGCCCACATCGTGGGGGCCTACGCGCTCGGCAAGGCGCAGCGGGTGATGGCGCTCCTGCGCGAGGAGGGCTGGGACCGCCCGATCCACCTGCACGGCGCCATGGAGAAGCTCACCACGCTGTACAAGGAGGAGGGCGTGCCGCTGGGCGAAACGCCCAAGGTCGTGGCCGCCGAGCGCAAGGACCTGCACGGGGCGATCGTTCTCTGCCCGCCCTCGTCGATCCAGGACCTGTGGTCCCGCAAATTCCCCGACCCGGTGACCTGCTTCGCCTCGGGCTGGATGCGGGTGCGCGCCCGCGCCCGCCAGAAGGGCGTCGAGCTGCCGCTGGTGATCTCCGACCATTCCGACTGGCCTGACCTGTGCCGCACCATCCGCGACACCGGCGCCGGGGAGGTCTGGGTGACGCACGGGCAGGAGGACGCGCTGGTCCACTGGTGCGGGACGCAGGGCATCCGGGCGAAGCCGCTCCACCTGCTCGGCTACGGCGATGACGGCGAGGTCGAGGGGACCTCGGAGGCGAACTCTGAGGCGGAGGCGGCCGCGTGAACGAGTTCGCCCATCTCCTCGACCGCCTCGCCTACGAGCCGCGCCGCAACGCGAAGCTGCGCATGCTCCAGGACTACTTCGCGCGCACGCCCGACCCCGAGCGCGGCTACGCGCTGGGCGCCATGACCGGCACGCTGAGCTTCCGCGAGGCCAAGCCGGCCCTGATCCGCGGGCTGGTGGAGGAGCGGATCGACCCGGTGCTGTTCCGGCTCTCGCACAACTACGTGGGCGACCTCGCGGAGACGACGGCGCTGATCTGGCCGGGACCGACGGAGGCGCCGCGGGAGCCGGGCCCCGGCCACAACAATCCGCCGCCCCACGTCCCGACCCTGGCCGAGGTCGTGGAGACCCTCGCGACCATCCCCAAGCGCGAGCTGCCCCGCCATCTCGCGGACTGGCTCGACGCCCTCGACGAGACCGGGCGCTGGGCGCTCCTGAAGCTCGTCACCGGCAACCTGCGGGTCGGCGTGTCGGCGCGGCTCGCCAAGACGGCCGTCGGCGCGCTGGGCGGCCACGACGCCGACGCCGTCGAGGAGGTCTGGCACGGCCTGACCCCGCCCTTCGAGACTCTGTTCGCCTGGGTCGAGGGCCGGGCCGAGCGGCCCGAGACCCTGAACCCCGCGCCGTTCCGGCCGCCGATGCTGTCGCACCCGATCGAGGAGGAGGCCGAGCTCGAGAAGCTGGAGGCCGAGGCCTTCTCGGCCGAGTGGAAGTGGGACGGCATCCGCGTCCAGCTCGTCGGCGGTCTCGACCGGGCCGGCCAGCAGGTCGGGAAAGTCTATTCCCGCACCGGCGAGGACATCACCGGGGCGTTCCCGGACCTCGCCGAGGCCATCACCTTCGCGGGCGCCCTCGACGGCGAGCTGCTGATCCTCCGCGAGCGGCGGGTGCAGAGCTTCAACGTGCTGCAGCAGCGCCTGAACCGGAAGGCCGTGACGGGCAAGCTCCTGGAGGAGTTCCCGGCCCACGTGCGGGCCTACGACCTCCTCACCCTGGAGGGCGACGATCTGCGCGGGGAGCCGTTCGCAACACGGCGGCAGAAGCTGGAGGCGCTGGTCACGCGCCTCGACCACGCGCGGATCGACATCTCGCCGCTCGTGCCCTTCGCGGATTGGGAGGCCCTGGCGGCCGCCCGGGCGGATCCGGCCTCGGTGGGCGCCGGCGCGGATGCCGACGCCATCGAGGGCGTGATGCTCAAGCGCCTCAACAGCCCCTACCTGCCGGGACGCCCCAAGGGGCCGTGGTGGAAGTGGAAGCGCGAGCCGCACATCGTCGACGCCGTGATGATGTATGCCCAGCGCGGGCACGGGAAGCGCTCGTCCTTCTACTCGGACTACACGTTCGGGGTCTGGCGAGAGGCGCCCGAGGGCGGCGACGAGCTGGTGCCGGTGGGCAAGGCCTATCACGGCTTCACCGACGCCGAGCTCGCCAAGCTCGACCGCTACGTCCGCAACAACACCACCAAGCGCTTCGGCCCGGTGCGCGAGGTCGCCCACGGCCGCGAGGCCGGGCTCGTCCTCGAGATCGCCTTCGAGGGCGTGCAGCGCTCGACCCGGCACAAGTCGGGCGTGGCCATGCGCTTCCCCCGGGTCAGCCGCATCCGCTGGGACAAGCCGCCCGCGGAGGCCGACCGGATCGACGTGCTCGAACGGATCCTCGCCCGGGGCGAGCGCGAGATCGCGCCGGGCGCGACGCTGATGGAGAAGACCGCATGAGGCAGGGACACGGCCGGGAGGGCAGGATCGGGCCGGTCGAGGCGCTGGCCTCCGGCCCGGTGGCGCGCCACGCCAGCGGCCGCCTCACCGTCGCGACCCCGGGGCCGGGCTTCACGGATTTCACCGCGGCGGTGGCCGAGTTCGTGCGCGGCAGCGGCGTCCGGGACGGGCTCGTCACGGTGTTCTGCCGGCACACCTCGGCCTCGCTGACCATCCAGGAGAATGCCGACCCCGACGTCCAGACCGACCTGATGACCGCGCTGGACGGGTTCGCGCCGCGGCAGGCCGGCTACGTCCACGGCGCCGAGGGGCCGGACGACATGCCGGCCCATATCCGCACCCTGGTCACCGATTCGGCCCTGACCATCCCGCTGGTCGGCGGGGCGCTGGCGCTCGGCACGTGGCAGGGGATCTACCTGATCGAGCACCGCGACCGGCCGCACCGACGCGAGATCGTGCTGAGCGTCCTCGGGGCGTGACCGCTCCGCCGGCGTCGCGCGAGCGGCGCGCCGACCCAGCAACACGCGGTCACACACCGTCGGTTAACCATATCGGGCTCTTATCGGCCTCCGTCGGATCGGGGACCGTGCCGCTCCGGCGAACGGAGACCCCGATGGGCCTTTTCACTGCGCTCTCGAACTCGATTTCCGGCGCCTCGGCGCAGTCGCTGGCCCTGAACAACATCTCGGGGAACATCGCCAACACCCAGACGGTGGGCTTCAAGTCCACCGAGACGCGGTTCGCCGACATGCTGGCCGAGACCGGCGACAGCACGCAGCTGGCCGGGGGCGTGCTGCCGAGCACGCGCAACAGCCTCAACATCCAGGGCACGATGCAGTCGACCGGCGTGTCGACCAACCTCGCGATCTCGGGCAACGGCTACTTCATCGTCAAGAAGAACACCGGGACGCCGGACAGCCCGGCCTTCGGCGGCGATACCGGCTACACCCGGCGCGGCGACTTCGCGCCGGACGCCAGCGGCTACCTCTCCAACGGCGCGGGCTACTACCTGTTCGCCGGCCCCTCGGCGACGACCCCCGTGCAGGTCCCGACCGGCGCCAGCACCCTGGCGAGCCTCGCGGTCTCGCCCGCCGGCACCCTCACGGGCACGGCCGCGGACGGCAGCACCCTGGCCCTCGGCACGCTGCAGCTGGCGCAGTTCGGCATGCAGGACAACCTCGCCTCCCTCGACGGCGGCACCTACGTGGCCACCGGCCAGTCCGGGACACCGAGCTACGGCCTCAACGGCGCGACCGTCACGGCCGGCTCGGTGGAGCAGTCGAATGCCGGGATCTCGGATCAGTTCTCGAAGATGATCGAGACCCAGCAGGCCTACACGGCCAACACCAAGGTCATGAGCACCACCGACCAGATGCTGCAGGACGCCATCGCGATGTACACCTGACGCGACCCCGTCAGAGGAACTTCAGCGGGTCCTTCTCGGGCGGGGGCGGCGCCACGTCGGCGCGGTTCCACCAGCCGCCGCCCAGGGCCACGAACAGGGCGGCGGTGTCGGCGTACTGGGTGGCCCGCGCCGCCGCCGAGGTCACCAGCGCCGAGAGATAGCCCTGCTGGGCGATCAGCACCTGCGAGGAGGTGATCGCCCCGGCGGTGTACTGCTTGCGGATCAGCGCGAGGCTCTGGTTCGTGGCGCTCACCGCGGCGTCGGCAGCGGCCACGGCCTTCGCGTCGGCCTGGAGCGCCCGCAGTGCGTCCGCGACGTTCTGGAAGGCGGTGATCACCGTCGCCTTGTACTGCGCCTGCGCCTCCGTCAGCGATTCCTCGGCGGCGCGCTGCCGCCGGAACAGGGTGCCGGCATCGAAGATCGGCGCCGTCGCCTGCCCGATGATCGTGAAGAACGCCGCGCCCGGACTGGTCACCTGCGCGATCCGCGTGGCGCTGGAGCCGCCCGTAGCGGTCAGGCTGAACTGCGGCAGGCGGTTCGCCACCGCGACGCCGACATTGGCGCTCGCCTGCTGCACCAGGGCCTCCGCCGCCTTCACGTCGGGCCGCTGCTGCACGAGCCGCGAGGGCAGGCTCACCGGAAGCCGGGTCGGCAGGCGCAGGGCGGCGAGGTCGAAGGTCTCGGAGACCTCGTCGGAGGGCAGGCGTCCTGCCAGCGCGGTCAGCAGGTTGCGCTGCTGGGCGAGCGCCTTCTCCAGCGGCGGCAGCAGCTGCTGCGACAGCGCCAGCGCTGCCTGCTGCTGCACCACGTCGGCCCCGGCGATCTGACCCAGCGACAGCTGCTTGTTGTAGAGCTGCAGCACCTCGGTCTGCGCCTGGATCACCTTGCGGGTCGCGTCGATCTGCGCGCGCAGGGACGCTTCCTGGATCGCGGCGGCGACGACGTTGGCGGTCAGGCTCAGGTAGGCCGCTTCCAGCTGGAACCGCTGGTTCTCGGTGGTGGCCTCCAGGGACTCGATCTGCCGGCGGTTCCCGCCGAACACGTCGGGATTGTACGAGACCACCGCCTGCGGCGTGGACAGGCTGTAGAGATACTGGTTCTGGTTGTTGAGGGGCGATTGCAGGTCGAGGCCGGGCGCCAGCGCCCCCTGGATCTGCGGCGTCGCGGTCAGGCTCGGGTAGAGCGTGCCCTTCTGGGCGAGCACGTTCTGCTGCGCCACCCGCAGGGAGGCCTGCGCCGCCTCCAGCGTCGGGTTGTTGGCGAGCGCCTGCTCGACGAGGCGGTTCAGCGCCTTGGAGTGGAACAGGGTCCACCACGAGCCAGGAATATCGGCGCCGGAGACGAAGCTCTGGTCGGCCGAGCCGCCCTGCCGGGTCCGGATCTTGTCGGCCGCGGAGGGATTCTGCAGCGGTTCCTTGGTGTAGCGGCCGACCGGCGGAGCCTCGGGCGCCACGTAGTTCGGGCCGACCGCGCAGGCCGACAGGCCGAGGGAGGCCGCCAGCCACGCGGTCGCCCGTCCGCACCGTCTCGGCGCAAAGCTCACCATCCCGCCCCCGAAAAGCTCACCTCGGTAGAGCGGCGCGACCCGCTGCCAAGTCAATCCGACCGTTCCCAGATGGCGCGCGCGGCGAGGCCGTTGTGGCGCCCCTGCAACGGGCGGGGCCACGACGGCCTCGCCGCGCGCGCTCCTGAGCCGGCTCACGCGGCGGCCCGGTGCGCGGGCCGCGCCTGGGCGTCCGGGTTCGGGCGACGCCGGGAGAACAGGGAGATCAGCACCGGGACGATCACGAGGATCAGGTTCGGCGCCAGGATGATGCCGCCCACCACCACGAGCGCCAGCGGCTTCTGCACCTGCGAGCCGATGCCGGTGGAGACCGCGGCCGGCAGCAGGCCGACGCAGGCCGCCACGCAGGTCATCATCACCGGGCGCATGCGCACCACGGCGGCGTGCCAGACCGCCTCCTGCCGCTTCCAGCCCTCGTCGAGCAGCTGGTTGTAGTAGGCGAGCAGGATCACGCCCTCCATGGTCGAGATCCCGAACAGCGCGATGAAGCCGATCGCCGCCGAGATCGAGAACGGCGTGCCGGTCAGCGCCAGGGCGAAGATGCCGCCGATCATCGCCATCGGGATGACCGACAGGGTCAGCAGCATGTCGGCCACCGACGAGAAGTTGATGTAGAGGAGCAGCGCGATCAGCAGCAGCGTGATCGGCACCACGAGGCTGAGGCGAGCGGCCGCCTCCTTCAGGTTGGTGAACTGCCCGACCCATTCCAGCCGGTAGCCCGGCGGCAGGTCGACCGCATCGGCGACCTTGCGCTGGGCCTCCAGCACAGCGCTGCCGAGGTCGCGGCCGCGCACCGAGAACTTCACCGGGATATAGCGCTGCTGGTCCTCGCGGTAGATGAACGAGGCGCCGGAGACGAGGTCGACGTCGGCGATCTCGGAGAGCGGCACCTGGATCACGCCGCCGTTGGGGTTCTGGGCGCCGACCGCGATGTTGCGGATGCCCGCGAGCGAGGAGCGGTACTCCTTGGCGAGCCGCACCCGCATCGGGAAGTGGCGGTCGGAGCCGTACTCGTAGAGGTCGCCCGCGGTCTGGCCGCCGATCGCCGCCTGGATCGTGGTGTTCACGTCGCCGATCGACAGGCCGTAGCGCGCGGCCTTGTGGCGGTCGACGTCGATCCGCACCGTCGGCTGGCCGAGGGATTCGAACACCGACAGGTCGGTGACGCCCGGGACGGTGGCGAGCGCGGCCTTGACGGCGTTGGCGGTCTTGGTCAGCTGGGCGAGGTCGTTGCCGTAGATCTTGACCGAGTTCTCGCCCTTCACGCCCGAGGCCGCTTCCTGGACGTTGTCCTCGATATACTGCGAGAAGTTGAACTCGATGCCGGGGAATTCCGCCTCCAGCTTCTTGCTGAGGTCCTGGATCAGCGTCTCCTTGTCGAGGCCCTTGCGCCACTGGTCGATCGGCTTGAGCGGCGCCAGGATCTCGACGTTGAAGAAGCCGGTGGCGTCGGTGCCGTCGTTCGGGCGGCCCTGGTGCGACAGGACGGTGGTGACCTCCGGAACCTCCTGGAAGATCTTGCGCATGCGCTGGACGTAGGCGTTGCCGGCCTCCAGCGAGATCGAGGACGGCATCGTCCCGCGCACGTAGAGGTTGCCCTCCTCGAGACGCGGCAGGAACTCGAGGCCGAGATTGCGGGCCGTGAGGCCCGAAACCAGGAGCACCGCCAGCATCACGGCGATCGCCAGGACGCGGTTGCGCAGGCCGAAGCGCAGAGCCGCCTCGTGGCCGACGCGCAGCACCCGCACGATCAGGGTGTCGCGCTCCTCGAGCTTCTTCGGCAGCATCAGGGCCGAGAGCGCGGGCGAGACCGTGAAGGTCGCGAGCAGGCCGCCCAGCAGCGCGTACGCGTAGGTCTTGGCCATCGGCCCGAAGATGTGGCCCTCGACGCCGGTCATCGTGAACAGCGGCAGGAAGCCGACGATGATGATGGTCGCCGAGAAGAAGATCGCCCGGTTCACCTCGCGGCCGGCGACCGCGATGGTGCCGAGCCGGCCCGTCAGGCCGCTGGGCGGGGCCTCGCCCTTCACGTGGTCGGGCTCGGCGATGTGGCGGAAGACGTTCTCCACCATGATCACGGTCGCGTCGACGATCAGGCCGAAATCGATCGCGCCGAGCGACAGGAGGTTGGCCGAGTCGCCGCGCACAACCAGGATCAGGATCGCGAAGCCGAGCGCGAACGGAATCGTGGCCGCCACGATGATCGCGCTGGTGAGCGAGCCGAGGAACAGCCACTGCACCACGAAGACCAGCACCACGCCGAAGACGAGGTTGTGCATCACCGTGTGGGTGGTGGTGTGGATCAGGCCCGAGCGGTCGTAGATCCGCTCGATCTTCACGTCGGGCGGCAGGATCGTGGAGCTGTTGATCTTGTCGATCTCGGCCTCGACCCGCTCCAGCGTCGGCAGGCTCTTGCCGCCGCGGGTCATGAGCACGATGCCCTCGACGATGTCGGGCTGGTTGTCGTGGCCGACGATGCCGAGGCGCGGGGCGTTCGACACGCGCACCTCCGCCACGTCCCGCACCAGCACCGGGGTGCCGTTGACGAGGCTGATCATCGTGTCCCGGATGTCGTCCATGTCGCGGATCAGGCCGATGCCGCGCACCACCGCCGATTGCTGCCCGACGTTCAGCGTCTGGCCGCCGACGTTGATCGAGGCGTTGTTCAGCGCGTTGGTCAGCTGCACCAGGGTCAGGCCCTGGGCCTGGAGGCGGTTCAGGTCGACCGCGACCTCGTACTCCTTGGCCTTGCCGCCGAAGGCCGTGACGTCGACGACGCCGGGGATCGCCTTGAACCGGCGCTGCAGCACCCAGTCCTGCAGGGTCTTCATGTCCATGGGCGAGTAGCCGGCCGGGCCGACGAGCTTGTAGCGCATGATCTCGCCCACCGGGCTCGTCGGCGAGATCTGCGGCGTGGCGCCGTTGGGCAGCGTCGGGGCCTGCGACAGGCGGTTGAGGACCCGCTGCAGCGCCTGCTCGTACGTGTACTCGTAGTTGAACTGGACCTTCACGTCCGAGAGGCCGAACAGCGAGATCGTCCGGACCACCTGGGCGTTCGGGATGCCGGCGAGCGCCACCTCCAGGGGAATGGTGATGTAGCGCTCGATCTCGTCGGCCGACTGGCCCGGGTTCTGGGTGATCACGTCGACGAGCGGCGGGACCGGATCCGGGTAGGCCTCGATGTTGAGCTGCGTGTAGGCGCCGTAGCCGACGCCGAGCATCACGACGAACAGCAGCACCACCAGCACGCGCTGGCGCAGCGAGAAGGCGATCAGGGCGTTCATCGGACCGGATCCCCGCTCAGGACGCCTTGTCGCCGGTGGCCGCCCGGTCGATGAACAGGGCCCCCCGGGTGACGACCTGCTCGCCCGCGCGCAGGCCCTGCACGACCTGGGCGTTGTCGCCGTTGATCAGGCCGAGCTTGATGTCGCGCGCCTCCACGGCGCCGTCCGGCCGGGCCACCCAGACGTGGGTGCGGTCGCCCTCGTACACGATGGCGGCCACCGGCACGCTCGGGCTCGGCTCGCCCTTGCCGGTGATGATCGTGTAGGTGGCGAACATCTCCGGCCGCAGCACCCGGTCCGGGTTGTCGACCTCGCTGCGCACGGCGAGCCGCCGCGTCGCCGGGTCGAGGCTGGAGGCCATGTAGTTCACCCGGGCCTTGAACACCCGCGCGCCGAAGCCCGCCACCTTCGCCTCGACCTCCTGGCCGATGCGGATCTTCGGGATCTCGCTCTCGCGGACGTTGGCCACGAGCCAGACCGTCGACAGGTCGCCGATCACGAAGACCGGGTCGCTGGAGGCGGAGAGGTACTGTCCGATGCCGACCTTGCGCTGGACGATCGTGCCGGCGATCGGCGCCCGGATCTGCGTCTCGGCGCTCATCGTGCCCTTCTTCTCGAAGGCGGCGATCTCGGCGTCGGTCTTGCCCAACAGGCGCAGGCGGCTCTTCACCGCGTCGAGGGCGCCCTCGGCGGTCTTCAGGTCGCTCTGGGCGGCGATGACGTCGTTCTGCGCCGACTGGTAGTCCTTCAGCGCCGTCGCGTGGGCCTGGAACAGCTCCTGCTGGCGCTGCGCGATGGTCTGGTCGAGCTTCAGGAGCGCCTGCTGCTTCTGGAGGTTGTTCACGGCCGCCTGATAGTCGTTCTGCGCCTGGACCATGTCGGTGGCCTCGAGCGTCAGCAGCACGTCGCCGGCCTTCACGTCGTCGCCGGCGCGGACCAGGACCTTCGTCACCCGGCCGGCATAGGGCGAGACCACCGGGACGTTGTCGTCCTCGTTGAGGGCGATGCGTCCCTCGGCCGTGCCTTCGGGCCGGAACACGAGGTTGGCGACCGGCAGGATCTCGAAGGCGGCGCGCTGCTCCTTGGACGGCCGGAACACCCGCTCCACCGGACCGGCCTTCTCGACGTCGATGCCCGGGTCGGGGTTGCCCGGGGCGAACATCCCGGTCACCGCCGCGACGAGGTGCGCGACGGTCTCGCGGGTCCGGTCGGGAAACGCGAAGGCGGCGCCGAGGGCGAGCGCGAGCAGCACGACGGCGACCAGCAGGCCGGGCCACCGGCGCCCGCGCGCGGGCACGGTGACGGCCTCGTCCTGGTCCAGCGGATTTCGGGCGTCCATGCGGATGATCTTCTAGGTCCGGGCCGAGAGTCCGGGCTGCGTGACGAGAGTACGATTCGTGACCGGGCGACGCCTACATCAATGCGGTCGCTGGTGCTTTTCTATGGCGCGCCGCGGGAAGATTCCGGCGGTCCCGCGTGCCTAGAGCAAAGCTTGTCAGACAGGCAATCGATCCGGCGCCCCGGTCGCGAAACCGTGTGGCCCCGTCTTCCTTTGACGGGATTTGTTACAATATGACAACGTTCGCGGGTCCAGGCCCGCGCGATCCCGCACCTGCCACCGAAGAACCCGTCATGTCCGATACGAGCAACGCTTCCGTCCCGGCCGCTCCCGGTTCAGCCGCCGGCAAGATCCCGGTCACCGTGCTCACCGGCTATCTCGGCGCGGGCAAGACCACGCTCCTCAACCGGATCCTCACCGAGAACCACGGCAAGCGCTACGCCGTGATCGTCAACGAGTTCGGCGAGATCGGCATCGACAACGACCTCGTCGTCGGCGCGGACGAGGAGGTGTTCGAGATGAACAACGGCTGCGTCTGCTGCACGGTGCGCGGCGACCTGATCCGGATCATGGACGGGCTGGTCAAGCGCCGGGGCAAGTTCGACGCGATCATCGTCGAGACCACCGGGCTCGCCGACCCGGCCCCCGTGGCGCAGACCTTCTTCGTCGACCAGGATGTCGGCGAGGCCGCCCGCCTCGACGCCGTGGTGACGGTGGCCGACGCCAAGTGGCTGTCCGACCGCCTGAAGGACGCGCCCGAGGCGAAGAACCAGATCGCCTTCGCGGACGTGATCCTGCTCAACAAGAGCGACCTCGTCTCCCCGGCCGACCTCGACCGCGTCGAGGCCGAGATCCGCACGATAAACCCGCTTGCCAAGCTCCACCGGACGCAGAACTGCGCGGTGCCCCTCGACGCCGTGCTCGAGCGCAACGCCTTCGACCTCGACCGCATCCTCGACGTCGAGCCCGACTTCCTGGAGGCGGGTCACCACCACCACCACGATTCCGACATCCGCTCGGTCTCGGCGAAGATCGAGGGCGCGGTCGACCCGGACAAGTTCATGCCGTGGATCTCGAACCTGACCCAGTCGCAGGGGCCGGACATCCTGCGGTGCAAGGGGATCGTGGCCTTCCCGGACGAGCCGAAGCGCTTCGTCTTCCAGGGCGTGCACATGATCCTCGACGGCGACGTGCAGGGCGACTGGGGCAAGGACGAGGAGCGGGTCTCGCGGGTGGTGTTCATCGGCCGCAACCTCGATCCGGCGGCGATCAAGGAGGGCTTCGAGGCCTGCCGCGCCTGAACCGGCGGTGCGCCGCCGATGGGCGCGGCGCGCCGGGAAGGCGATTCTCAACGTTTGGATGGCATCACCGACGGCGCGGGCCCGCGTAACCGGCCCGCGGAGCCCGCGTATCCATGGCCCACACCGCAGCGCCCGCAGGCCCGGTCCCGTCCGGGTCGGTGGGCGGAGTCCCGCTCATCGCGGCCGTCGAGGGGCTGGCCAAGGCGCTGTTCGCGGCGTTCATCTTCTTCGCCTGCTTCGCCTTCTCGGAAACCTCCCCCTACGACGCGGTCGCGATCCCCACGATCCTGCTCTGGCTCTGCCTCGGCGTGCGGCTGCACCGCGGGGCGGTGCCCCTGGTGGCGCTCCTCCTGCTCTACCTCGCGGCCATCGTCACCGCGCTGCTGCCGTACCTGAACGAGGACTTCCCGGTCACCTGGACCGTGCAGCTGATCTACCTCTCGATCACCTGCATCTTCTTCGCCATGTTCTTCGCGGACGACACGCACGCCCGGATGGAGCTGGCGCTCAAGGCCTACACGGCGAGCTGCGTGTTCTCGGCGGCGCTGGGCATCGTCGGCTACCTGCAATGGCTCGGGATCGAGGACCTGTTCTACAAGTACGACCGGGCCTCGGGCACCTTCCAGGACCCGAACGTCTTCGGCTCGTTCCTGACGCTGGGCGCCCTCTACCTGATGCACGGCCTGCTCACCGGCTCCACCCGCCGGCCGCTCGTGTCCCTCGCCGGCCTGCTGGTCATCGTGGCCGGCATCTTCCTGTCGTTCTCGCGCGGGTCCTGGGGCGGGAGCGTCGTCGCGGTGCTCCTGATGGTGGGATCGGTCTATGCCGGCAGCGCCTCCCCGCGCCTGCGCCGCCGCATCGTGCTCCTGACCCTCGCGACCCTCGTCCTCGGCACCGCCGCGGTGATCGGGCTGCTCTCGGTCGACCACGTCCACAAGATGTTCGAGACCCGGGCGGCGCTGACCCAGGACTACGACCAGGGCGAGACCGGGCGCTTCGGCAACCAGATCCGCGGCTTCGCCATGCTGCTGGAGCGGCCGTTCGGGATGGGGCCGATGCACTGGCGGCTGACCTTCGGGCTCGAACCGCACAACTCCTACATCGGCTCCTTCGCCAACGGCGGCTGGCTCGGGGGCGCGGTGTTCATCGGCCTCGTGGCGGCGACCGGCCTCGTCGGGTTCCGGCTCCTGGCCCGGCCGTCGCCGGTCCGGGCGCACGCCCAGATCGTCTGGCCGGCGCTGCTGATGTTCTTCCTGCAGGCGGTCCAGATCGACATCGAGAAGTGGCGCCACGTCTACATGATGCTGGGCATGGTCTGGGCGCTGGAGGCCGCGCGGTTGCGCGCGGGCACGCCGCCGCAGGCAGGCGCGCTTGAAACGCGGCGCTAGGCGCGGCATCGCTCGGTGGCGGCCGAGCTGCCGATCGGCACCCGGAGACGGTACGTGAACACACAGCCGGACAACGAGCGCGACCGGCTCGCGGCCCTCGAGGCCCTCGCGATCCTCGGGACCCCGTCCGAGCCGCATTTCGAGGCCGTCTGCCGGACGGCCCGCCGCCTGTTCGGCGTGCGCACCGCGTTCGTGGCCTTCCTCGACGACACGCATCAGTGGCTCAAGACCCCCTGCGCGGAGCTGCCGACCACGCTGCGGCGGGCGGAGACCTTCTGCCAGCACACGATCCGCAGCGACGCCCTCGTGGTGGTCCCCGATGCCCGGCTCGACGCGCGCTTCCGCGACCTGACCATCGCCGCCGAACCGGGCGGGATCCGGTTCTACGCGGGCATCGCGCTGAGTCTCCAGCCGGGCCTCCGGATCGGGACCCTCTGCCTCGCCGATCCCCGGCCCCGCTCCGATTTCTCCCCCGAGGAAGCGGCTGCCCTCCGCGACCTCGCCGAGGTCGTCGTGGCGCATCTGCGCCTCACGGAGGCCAATGTCCGGCGCGACCGGGAGATCGCGCAGGCGGCGATCCGCGAGGCGGTCATCCGGGAGCAGCACCGGGAGATCAACGCGCGGGCCCGCGCCCAGGAGGCGGCGAACCACCAGCTCACCATGGCCGAGCAGCTCGCCAGCGTCGGGAACTGGCGCATCGAGCTCGGGGACGGGCAGCCGGTCTGGTCGGCCAGCCTCTACGCCATCGCGGGCCGCGACCCCGCGACCCCGCCGCCGCACCTCGACGTCTTCTCGGAGATCTACCATCCCGACGACCGTGCCCGGCTGGAGGCGATCGTCGCCGACGCGGTCGCCCGTCGGACCCGGTTCGATTTCGAGGCCCGGCTGCTGCGGCCGGACGGCGAACTCCGCGACGTCGTCGTGCGCGGCATGGCCCGGGGGGAGGGGGCGAGCGCCGGCCTCTTCGGCGTGCTGATCGACGTGACCGAGCGCCGGCGCGCCGAGGACGAGGTGCGCCGCAGCGAGCTGCGCTACCGGGGCCTCGCCGAGGCTCTGCCGCTCCTCGTCTGGACCATGCGGGTCGGGGACGGCCAGGCGACCTACGTGAACGCGCAGTTCCAGGCCTATTACGGGCCGATCGGGCCCGAGCGCGCGGAGCGCCTCGTCCGGAATCACCCGGAGGATGCCGCCGCCATGGAAGCGGCCTGGATCCGGGCCGTCGAGACCGGCACGGGATACAGCGGCCAGTGGCGGATCCGCCGTCACGACGGCGTCTACCGGTGGCACAAGCTCTCGCTGATCCCGATTCGCCTCGATCCGGCGGACGGCGCGGTGGCGGAGTGGCTCGGGACCGCGCTCGACGTCGACGACATCGTCACGGCGCGGCTCGCCGTCGAGGAGGCCCGCGGCCTGCTGGACATCGCCCTCGACGCCGCTGAGGCCGGCACCTGGGACTGGGACATGCGCACGGGGCTCGCCGTCCTCAGCCCGGAAAGCGCGCGGATGCACGGTCTGCCGGATACCGGCGGTGCCCACACGATCTCGGCGTCCGCGTGGACGGCGCTGATCGATCCCGACGACGTGGCCGATGTCTGGACCGAGATCCGGCGGGCGGTCGAGTCCGGCACCCCCTACGCGGCCGAGTTCCGGGTCGGCGCGCGCTGGCTCTACGCGCGGGGCCGGACGCTCTCCGGAGCCGACGGCCAGCCGCAGCGCATGGTCGGCCTCCATCTCGACATCACCGAGCGCAAGGCGGTCGAGGCGGCCCTGCGCACCGCCACGCGGGACGCCGAGGCGGCCCGCACCGAGGCGGAGCGGGCGAGCGCGGCCAAGAGCGAGTTCCTCGCCGCCATGAGCCACGAGATCCGCACCCCGCTGAACGGCATCCTGGGCTACGCCGATCTGCTCCTCGACGGCGACGCGATCCAGAACGAGGACCGGCGCCGCCTGGAGCTGATCCAGAGCTCCGGCGCGGCCCTGCTGACGGTCGTCAACGACATCCTCGACTTCTCGAAGATCGAGGCGGGCGAGCTGACCCTGGATCCGGTCACCTTCCCGCTGGTCTCGATCGTCGACGGCACGGTCTCGATCGTGCGGGGCAGCGCGCTCCGCAGCGGCCTCGCCATCGAGGCCCGGATCGACCCGGCCCTGCCGACCTTCGTGGTCGGCGATGCCGGGCGCCTGCGTCAGGTGCTGCTCAACCTGCTGAACAACGCCGTGAAGTTCACGCCCGAGGGCTCGGTCACGGTGATCGTGGAGCGGGAGGACGACGGCGGCGCGCCCGGCGGGCGGCCCGGCGACACGGTCCGGTTCTCGGTGGTCGATACCGGCATCGGCATCGCGCCGGCGCAGCAGGACCGGCTGTTCAAGCGGTTCAGCCAGGTCGACGGCTCGATCAGCCGGCGCTTCGGCGGCACCGGCCTCGGCCTCGCGATCTCCCGGCACCTCGTGACGCTCATGGGCGGCGAGATCGGGGTCGAGAGCCGCGAGGGGGCGGGCTCGACCTTCTGGTTCCGGCTGGTGCTGCCCCGCGCCGAGCAGGGCGCCGCGGCCTCGGGCGCCGCGGCCGACGCGGGTG
>NZ_BBUX01000041.1:0-49238 GCF_000974725.1 Methylobacterium sp. ME121 | reverse complement strand
GGTCCGCGCCCGGACGCGGCGGAGGCGTGGCGGGCGGTCGCGGCGCCGCTGGCGGCCGCGCTCGGCGACGCCGAGGCCACGCGCCTCGCCGGAGCGCCGCCCGACCGGGACGGCCTCGCCGCTTGGCTCGACGCGGTCGTCGACGCCGCGGAGGCGCGCCGCCAGGGGAATCCGTCCCGGGCCGCCACCGGCGACGCCGTCCTGCGGCGGGCGCTGGAGGCGGTCCTGCGCTACGCCGTGTCCGAGGGCGGGACGGAGGCCGTCGCCCGGCTGGCCGACCGGCGGCGCCCGACCGCGAAGACGCCGCGCGCCTACCAGCGCCTGGCCTGGGCGGAGCCGCTCCACCTCGCCCTGCGGGCCGCGCTCGTGCACGCGCCGGAGTCCGATTACGACGCCGCGGTGGCGTTCCTGAACGCGCGGATCGCCGAGGACCACGACTGGCCGGCGGCCTGCGCCTTCGCGTTCATCCTGGCCGACGACCGGGCCGCCCCGCACCCGCTCCAGCCCGTCGCGGTGATCGAGGCCGCCGCGTCGGCGGGGATCGACGTGACGGCCGACACGGTCTACCTGCCGCTCCTGGCCGACGCCCCGCCGGAAGCGGTCGCGGCCTGGCGCGCCAAGCGCAGCTACCACCTCTACTTCGTCTACTGCGCCCTCGACGCGGCCGAGGCGGCCGCGACCCTCCTGGCGGTGGCCCGCGCCGCCGGGCAGCCGGCCCTGCCGGCCCTCGACTGGCTGCTGCACTACGCCCTCGACGAGGAGCGCCGCACGGTCGCCCTGGCGATCCTGTCGACGGGCGAGGCCGGGGCGCTCCCGGCCCTCTTGCCCCATCTCCACGAGAAGCCCGTCGCGGCGGCCCTCGACGCGGCGCTGGCGGCCGACCCCGCCGCGATCCTGCCCCGCTGCCTCGCGGCCCTCGCGGGCGGCCGGTCCGAGCCCGCCCTGCGCGCCCGTGTGAACCGGGCGCTCGAGGCCCACGGGATCGACCGGGTCCGCGGCTGGCTGGCGGCGTCGGGCGGGCGCGGAGCCGGCATCCTCGATGCCCTGGCCGAGGCCCGCGCGGTGCCCCTCGCGGAGCCCGCCGCCTGGCCGCGGGTGCTGCGCGCGCCGCCCTGGCGGGCCAAGGCCCGGACCCGGGACGACCTCGTCCTCGCCCTCGCGCCGCTGTCGACGCCGTTCGCGCACGCGGTGCCGGAGGTCGCGCCGAGCTACTGGCGCGCGCGGAACGCCGTCACCCTCGACGGCCCGGAGGCTCTGCGGGCCTTCGTGGCGGCCGCGGAACTCGCCCACCCGACGCAGGGCTGGAGCCGGATCCCGCCCCCGCTCTCCGAGCCGCCGCGCGACGACCCGCCGGCCCTGATCGCCTGGGTCGCCGCCCGCGTCGCCCAGATCGACGGGACCTGCCATTACTGGTCGAACTCGCCCTATCACCAGCTCGTCGGCAGCCTGGAGCGTCAGCCCGAGCCCCTGGCGCTCGCCCTGTGGGCGCAGCCCCGCGTCGTGACCGGATGCTTCCACGTCTCGCAATGGCCGGAGATCGTGGGGGCGATGCTGGCGCGGTTCGGCGCGGGGGCGGTGCCGGGCCTCGTCGGGCTGGTCGAGGCCGATCCGGTCGGGCTGCTGCCGGCGGTCGCGGCGGTGGACGATGCCCGCCTCGCCGCGCCCGCCGCCCGCGCCCTCACCAAGCTCAAGAAGGCCCGCGAGCCGGCCCTGGCGTGGCTCCGCCGCCACCGCGAGACCGCCCTCACCCGCCTGCTGCCCGACGCCGTCGGCCGGTCCGGGGCGCTGCGCGACGCCGCCGAGCACGCGCTGCGGGTCCTGTCGCAGGATCGGCCGGACGGCCGCGCCGCCGTCGCGGCCGTGGCGGCGCGCTACGCCGACCAAGCGCCGGAGGTGACCGAGGCGGTCGCGCAGGTGCTCGACCGCGATCCCCTCGCCCGCGTCCCCGCCAAGGTCGGCAGGCCGCCCGCCTGGATCGTGCCGTCCATGCTGACCCGGCCGCGGCTGCGGGACGGGACCGCCCTGCCGGACGCCGCGATCCTGACCCTCTGCGAGATGCTGTCCTTCACCAACCCGGACGCCGTCTACGCCGGCGTGCCGATGGTGCGCGAGGCCTGCACCGAGGCGAGTCTCGCGGCCTTCGCGTGGGACCTGTTCTCCGCCTGGATCGCCGCCGGGACGCCGTCCAAGGACGGCTGGGCCCTGCGCGCGCTGGGCTGGTTCGGCACCGACGCCACGGCCCGCGACCTGACCCGGCTGATCCGCCGCTGGCCCGGCGAGGCCGCCCATGCCCGCGCGGTCACCGGCCTCGACGTGCTGGTCGACATCGGCACCGACGTGGCGCTGATGAACCTCAACGGCATCGCCGAGAAGCTGAAGTTCAAGGGGCTCCAGGAGAAGGCCCGGCAGAAGATCGCCCAGCTCGCGGAGGCCCGCGGCCTCACTCCCGAGGAGCTGGCCGACCGGCTCGCCCCCGACCTCGACCTCGACGCCCGCGGCGGCCTCGACCTCGATTTCGGCCCCCGCGGGTTCCGGGTCGGGTTCGACGAGACCCTGAAGCCCTGGGTGCGCGACGCCGCCGGCCAGAGGCTCAAGGACCTGCCCAAGCCCGCCAAGGCCGACGAGCCCGCCAAGGCCGCGGCGGCGGTGGCCCGCTGGAGCGCCCTGAAGAAGGACGCGCGGGCCGTGGCGAGCCTGCAGGTGGCCCGCCTGGAGGCGATGCTCGCCGGCGCCCGCCGGGTCCAGCCGACGGTGTTCGGCCCCTGCTTCGCCGCCCACCCGCTCGTGCGCCACCTCGCCCAGCGCCTCGTCTGGGCCACCTTCGCGGATGCCGACCCGCGGACCGGCCCGGGCCTGACCTTCCGGGTGGCCGAGGACCTGACCTTCACGGATGCCGACGACGCGCCGCTCGACCTCGACCTGACCGGAGCGGCCCCCGGCCTGATCGGCCTCGCCCATCCCCTGCAGCTCGAAGCCGGGGCGCTGGCCGCCTGGGGGGCGCTGTTCGGCGATTACGAGATCGTCCAGCCCTTCCCGCAGCTCGCCCGCGAGACCTACGCCTTCACGGAGGCCGAGGCGGCCGCCGCCACGACCGACCGTTTCGCCGGGACCGTGGTGGAGGCCAACCGCCTGCGCGGGATGGCCGCAAGGGGCTGGCCCCTCGGGGCGCCCCAGGATGCCGGGGTGGTGTGGTGGATCGAGCGCGCCGTCACCTTCCCCGGGGACGCCGCCGGCCAGGCGTCGCTGACCTTCTCGGAGGGCCTGTTCACCGGCGCAATGGAGTTCGAGGACCGGGAGCAGACCCTCGGCGAACTGACCCTCGGCTCGCCCTGGAGCAGCCGGACGGATCCGGGCCAGCGGACCTTCGGGGAGCTCGCGCCCGTGACGGCGAGCGAGCTCCTGCGCGGGCCGAGCCTCCTCGCCGGGACGCGGCTGCGGTGAGCCTCGACCCGGTCACGCGCTGGCGGCTCATCCTCGGCGAGGCGGCGGACTCGGCCTGTGCGGGGGCCGGCTGCGCCCTCTCGGGGGAGGCGGCCGCCATGGATCAGGCGCTCGACTGGCTCTACGGCCGCGACGCCGAGGGCGCGGCGCGGGGAGAGCGGCGCCAGGGCGGCCGCGAGGGCTCGAGGCTGACGGTGCCGGGCTGGATCAACGCGGTCCACACGCTCTTCCCCCGCGAGACGATCGAGCGGCTGGAGCGCGACGCGATCGAGCTCTACGCCATCGACGACGTGGTCACGAATCCCGAGGTGCTGGCCCGGGTCGAGCCGAACGAGACGCTGCTGAAGGCGGTCCTGCGCACCAAGCACCTGATGGCGCCCGACGTGCTGGTGATGGCCCGCAAGCTCGTCCAGGCGGTGGTGCGGCAGCTGATGGAGCGGCTGGCCCGGGACCTCGCGGTGGCGTTCTCGGGAGTGCTCGACCGGCGGCGGCACACGCGCCTGCCCGGCGCCCGCGACCTCGACCTGAACCGGACGATCCGCGACAACCTGCGCCACTACGATCCCGAGAGCCGGCGGATCACCGTCGAGCGGCTGCACTTCTTCGCCCGGAACCGGCGGCAGATGCGGCCGTGGCAGGTGATCCTGCTCGTCGACCAGAGCGGGTCGATGCTCGATTCGGTGATCCACGCCTCGGTGATGGCCGCCTGCCTGTGGAAGCTTCCCGGCATCCGCACACACCTCGTCGCCTTCGACACCGCGGTGGTGGACCTGACCCGCGACTGCGACGACGCCTGCGAGCTGCTCATGAAGGTGCAGCTCGGCGGCGGCACCGACATCGGCGGCGCCCTGCGCTACGCGGCCGGCCTGATCGCGGCGCCGGAGCGGGCGATCGTGGTGCTGGTCTCCGACTTCTACGAGGGCGCGAGCGAGGCCACGCTGGTCGAGCAGGTGCGGGCGCTCTCCGGCCAGCGGACCCGCGTGCTCGGGCTCGCGGCCCTCGATTCGGAGGCGCGGCCGGCCTACGACCGGGCGATGGCGCAGCGGCTCGTGGCGGCCGGCGCCGAGATCGGCGCGATGACGCCCGGCGAGCTCGCCGGCTGGCTCGCCGCCGCGATCCGGGCCTGAGCGGCGCCGATGGCCCGCCCCGACCTCCGCGCCCTCACGGATGACGGCCTGATCCAGCTCGCCAATGCCGGGCTGGTGAAGCGCGCGCTGCGCGAGGTCGCCGCCGGCGCGGGGCCGGCCCTCGCGGAGGCCGGGGACGGCACCGTCGAGGCGCGCTTCGCCGACGGCACGGTCACGCGGCTCGGCCCCGGCCGGCCCCCCCGACGCGGCCACCTGCACCTGCCCGGCGAGCGGGATGTGCCGGCACCGGGTCGCCCTCGTCGTCGCCTACCGGGCGGCCGTCGCGGACGGGCCGGTCGAGGGGGCCGCCGCGGGGCTCACAGAGGAGACTGCCGAGCGGACTGCCGTCCCGGCCGCGGCGGTGGTCGCCTGGGATCCCGGCACCCTCGACGGCGCCACCGTCGAGGCGGGGCTCGGCGGCGCGGCGGCGGCGGAGCTGCGGCGCCTCCTGGCGGGTGGGATCACGGTCGGGCTGGAGCGAGGCGCCGTGCCCGCCGCGCGGCTCCCGACCGCGACCGTGCGCTTCCTCGTGCCCGACGCCGTCGGCTACGCCCGCTGCGACTGCGCGGCCGGGGGCGGCTGCGCCCACGTCGCCCTGGCGATCCGCGCCTTCCGGGAGGCCGCGGGCGCCCCCGAGATCCGCCTGGGCGGCGCGGTGCCGGCCAGGACCGCCACGGCCGCGACGCCCGCGGAGGACGGACTCGCGGAGGCCGTCGACCGGGTGGTCGCCGGCCTGCTGGAGGCCGGGGTGGTCTCCGGGCCGGAGGCCCACGACGCCGCCCTCGTCCGGCTGCGGCGGGCGGCCGAGAGGCGGGGCGCCACGCAGGTTCTGCTGGCGGAGGCGGAACTCACCGATCAGCTCGCGGCCTATGCCGGGCGCCACGCCGCCTACGACGCGGCCGTCGTCCTGGCGCTCGCCGCGGAACTCCTCGGCCGCGTCCGGGGCGGGGCGGTCGCCCTCGGCCTCGGCCAGCCCTACGAGACCGCCATGGGCAAGACCCGCCTCGTCTCGCTGGGCGCGAGGTTCCTCGCCCGCGGGCGCGGCGCCGCCGCCCGCGTGGCCCTGGCCGACACCGACACCGGCGCGCTCCTGGCGCTGGAGCGCGCGTTCGCGCCGGGCGAGGCCGAGGCGGATATCGCGGCCGGCCTGCCCGGGCGCCTCCTGAGCCCGGGCCTGTCCGTCTCGGGCACCGGCCAGGGCCAGATCCTGACCAGCGTCGCGCGGCGCCGGGCCGACGGGCTCCTCGCCCTCGGCCAGGGCGCGCGGGGCCGCACGGCGCTGCTGCCGCGGGACGCCCTGGTGACCCTGCCGGCCCCCCTGGCGGCGCGGGACGTCCCGTCGATCCTGCGCCGCCTCGCCGACCGGCCGCCCGTCTTCCTGCGCCCGCGCGACCGGCTGGAGGCCTTCCACGTCTTCCCCGTCGAGGCGGTCCTGGGACAGGCCTGGGCGCCGGGCGCCCAGACGTGGCAGGCCGCCGTCGAGCTGCCGGGGGCGGGCGGCACGCTGCATCTCGCCCGCGCCTACGACCCCGCCGCGCCGCACGCGCTGGACGCCCTCGCGGGCGCCTGCTCGGGGCGCTGGGGACCGGTGCGGCAGGTCGCCGGCCCGGTGCGGATCGAGGACGGCGCCCTGGTCTGCGATCCCTGGTCGGTGTCGGCCGACCGGCTCGTCGTGCCCGACCTCGCCGCCCCGGACGGCGCCGGCCACCCGATCCCGCCGGCGCCGGAACTGGGGCCGGCCACGCTCCTCGACGAGGCGGCCGCGCTCCTGGCGAACGCCCTCCATGCCGGGCGGCGGGCCTTCGCGGCCAGCGCCCGCGCCGGCGGCGCCGACTTGGTCGCACGCCTCGCCGCGGCGGGGCATCCGGCCACCGCCGCGCGGCTCTCGGCCTTCCTCGCCGCCCCGGCCGCGGAGCCCGGCCCCTTCGCCCGGGCCGCCCTCTGGGTCGCCGCCATGCGCGACGATCCCGGGCCGGCGGAGGGCTGATCACGGAACCGTGTGGATGCGGTTGCCCCTGCGGCCCCGCTGGGGCAGGTTGCCGCGCCATCGGGCGCCGCGATTCGCCGGTCGGCCCGTCCCGGTCGTTTCGCGAGGAGCCCGGATGCGTGGACCCGTCGACCGTCGCGCGCGCGCGACGCAGCCCTGCCCGACCGCGCGGGCCGGCACGGTGGCATGAGGGTCGTCCGCGCGGCGCGCCTCCATCTGCGGGACGCCACCTCCGACAAGGTCTACGACGTCGATCTGATCGAGAACGAGGCCCTCGGGACGCCCGAGCGCTACTTCGTCAACACGCGCTACGGCCGGCGCGGCGCGACCCTGCGCGAGGGCTCCAAGACGCCCCAGCCCGTGACCGCCGAGGCGGCGGCCCGGGTGTTCGACAGCGTGGTCGTCTCCAAGATCAACGGCGGCTACCGCCGGGTCGACGGCCCGGAGTCCGCCGCACCTGCGGCGACGGCCGACGGGCGCGCGGGCGTGCTGCTGGCGCGGCTCTCCGCCTGCCTGCGCGGGAGCTGGACCGAGCGCGACCGCGACCGCCTGCTCTGGCGGATCGGCGAGTTGCGGCTGGCCGCGGCCGCCCCGGACCTGATCGCCCTGGCGCGGGCGCTCGGCCCGGCGCGGGCGAGCTACGCCCTGGTCTGGGCGCTCGCCCGGGCGGCGGGCGCCGAGGCCGGTCCGGTGCTCGCGGCGATCGCCGCCGACGCGCCCGGAAGCGTGGTCCGCGACCTCGCCCTTTTCGCCCTGGCCGCCCCGCTCACCGGGGCCTGCCGGCCGCCGGAGGCCGAGCCGGACCTGCCCGGCATGGTCGCCCGGCCGGCCGAGGCGGGCGACGTCGACGGCCTGTGCGGGGCGCTGGACGGCCTCGCCCGGCACGATCCGGGCCGGGTCGGGCCGGCCCTCGTGGCGCTCGGCCGGCGGGCGCAGGCGGCGCCCGGCCTGCACGCGACGCTCTGCGCGGCCCTCCTCCGCCTGCCGGCGCGGCCGCCCTACCTGATCGGCCTGCGGCGCCTGTTCAAGCACGCCGAGATGGCCGACGACGCCGCCCTGTTCGGCGCCGCCGCCCAGCGCTTCGAGACCGCGCAGGCGATGTACCGGGCCGGCCGGAGCCACGCCTACGTCCCCGACCTCCGGCGCTACGTCGCGGTGGACGCGGCGCGCCAGGGCCCGGAGGCGCGGCTCGGCCTGTCCACCGCCACCCGCGCCTACATGAAGCGGCGGATCTGGCGCGCCCTGCGCAAGCGCGGCGCCGTCGGGGACCCGGCCTTCGCCCCGTTGGCGGCGGGCTTCCTGCTGGCCCTCGGGCCGGAGGATCTCGACCCCCCGGCGCGCTGGACCGCCTGGGGGCGGCAGCCGGACGGGACCTGGGGCCGGCAGGCGCGGGCGCGGGGGCCGCTCGCCCGCAACTGGACCGCGAGCCAGCTCCTGTACCGCCACGCCCCGGAGGCCCGGCCGCGGGCGGGATCGCTGACCTTCCTGGAGACTGGCGACGTCGATCCCGACCGGCGCGACGAGGCCTTCCCGGACCTCTGGAGCGCCCGCCCGGACCTGGCGCTCCGCCTCGCCGCGGAGGGACGGATCGAGCCGGTGGCGCGGCTGGGCCTGCGGGTGCTGCGCGCGGATCCGGCAGCCTGCGCGGCCCTGACGGCCGCCGCGATCGGGCGCCTCCTGGCGGCGGCGCACGACGCCGTGCGGACCTTCGCCTTCCAGACCGCCCAGGCGCGCCTCGCCGCCGGGATCGCCGACCCCGCCGACCTCGCCGCCCTGGTGGCGGCGCTGCTCACGAGCCCGGATCCGGAGGCGCGGGCGCTGGCCCTGCGGCGCCTCGAGGCGGTGGCGCCGGCCGTCTGGTCGGATCCCGACCTCGCCGCCGCGCTGCTCACGAGCCCCGAGCCGGATGTCCAGGCGGCCCTCCCCGGCCTCGCCCGGGCGCGGGCGCTGTCCCCCGGGCTCGCGGCGCCGCTGGTCGCCCGGCTGGTGGCGTGGCTGCGGGCCATGCCGCCGGAGCCCGGCGCGGCCGCGACGTCCGCGATCCGGGGCCTGCGCGCCGCCCTGCCCCTCCTGTGGCCGGACCGCGACCTGCCGGTCGCGTCCGAGGACGCCGCGGCCCTGATCGCCCACCCGGCTGCCGCGGTGAGATCCGCCGGCCTCGCGCTCCTGGCGCAGTCCGAGGCCGGGGCCGCCGGCCTGCCGCCGGAGAGCTGGGACGCGCTGATCGGCGCGGAATCCGAGGACATCCGGGTCGCCGCCCTGGTCCTGCTGGCGCGCCTCGACGACGCGCGGCTCGGGTCCTGCGCGGACCGGATCGTCGCCTCCGCCAGCGGGCCCGGCAGCGCCGTCCGGCAGGCCGCCCGGCCCCTGGTGGCGCGCCTCGCGACGGCGGATCCGGGTCTCGCCCCACGTCTCGCCCGGGAGCTGATCGGCAGCCTGTTCCGCGCGGCGCCCGACGACGCCTACGCGGCCGACGTCGTGGCGCTGCTGCGCGAGGCTCTGCCGGGGGAGTGCGCCGCCCTCGACGACGGCACCCTGTGGCGCCTGCTGCAGGCGCGGGCCGACGGCGCCCGCCGCCTCGGCGCCGCCCTCCTGCCCGACCGGCGCGCCGAGGCCCTCAGCGTCCGCCAGATCGCCCGGCTCGGCGGCCACCCCTACCGGGCGGTGCGGGACTGGGCGATGGCGGCCTTCGCGGCCGATCCGGCCCGGTTCCAGGCCGCGGCGGCCGAGGCCGTGCTCCTCGTCGAGAGCGACTGGCCCGACACCCTCGCCTTCGCCCGCGGCCTGTTCGCGTCCTGGCCGGAGGCCGCCTGGACGCCGGAGGCGCTCGCCGTCGTCACCGACAGCGTCAAGCCCGAGGTCCTGGCCTTCGCCCGCCATCTCCTGCGCAGCCGGCTCCGGCCCGAGGACGCGGAGGCGCAGGTCCTGCGCCTCCTGGAGCACCCCGCCCCGTCGATGCACCTCCTGCTCACCGAACTCCTGACCGAGCAGGCCGTGGCGAGCGAGGCGGCCTTCGCCCGGCTGATCCCCCTCGCCCGGATCGTGATGCTGCAGGTGCTGCGGGGCCGAGTCGCCAAGGACCGGATGGCCGCCTTTCTCCGGGCCGAGGCCCTGCGCAGCCGCGCCCGCGCCGAGGCGCTGCTGCCGCTCTTCGCCGACCTCACCCTGAGCGGCACGGCCCGGGACCGCAGCGCCGCGATCCTGACCCTGTGCGACGTCGCCGACGCGCATCCCGATCTCGCCGTGCCCCTCGTCCGGTGCCCGCCGGAGCCGCGGGGACCCGTCTCCGTCACGGAAGGGGCTCGATGAACTTCGTCCATCGCTACCTCGGCGAGAGCCGGGCCGTCTCGGACGCGGACGCGACCCGGCTCGGCTTCGTCCCCGACACCTTGCGCGAGCCGACCTACTTCGCCGGGACCGTGGCGCGGCACCTGCCGTTCCGGGAGGCGATCTCGGCCCTGCACCACGTTGTCGTGTCGGACCTGCGCTTCGAGCCGAAGGACCGCACCGCCTACTTCGCGTGGCTCCAGGCCCACGAGCAGGAGCTCCTGGCCGAGGCCCTCGCCGAGAAGGACAGCCTGCGCGCCGAGATCGAGGCGCTGCGCGCCGAGAGCCGGGACATCGCGGCCCGCTCCGACGCCGTGATGCGGCCGTTCTACGACGCGCGGAAGCGGTACTTCGACCACCTCTACCGGGAGAACCTCGACGCCTGGATCGTGCTCGACCCGGTCATCACGGTCCATCCGGACGAGATCTTCTTCGAGGCGTTCAGCCTCGACGAATCGAGCTACGGGCGCCTGTCCTGCGACCACGACACGTTCGCGCGGATCGGCGACATGGCCTGCGGCACGACCAACATCGACTACAGCCACGCCCTCTACGACGAGTTCCAGAAGATCCGCAGCTACCGCGACACGGAGCTGGCGATCGACCCGACCGGCTTCGCGGTCCAGACCTCCGGCGAGGCCGCCTACCGCGAGGACAAGATCGAGCTGCCGGATTCCTGGATGCGGGGCTTCCTGCAGGTGTCGAGCGCCATGGCGCAGCCCGCCCACGTGGTGGATCTGCACCCGGTCGACATGCACGCGATCCTGACCCGCCTCGCCGCGCGCCGGGAGCGCCACGGCCCGCGCTCCCTCCGGTTCCTGCTCGATCCCGACCGGCCGGTCAGCGTGCTGATCGAGCCCTGGAACGAGCGGCTGACTTTCCGGCGCTCGATCTACCGCGGGGGCGAGGCCGCGGAGATCCGCCTGTGGGGGCGGCGGCGCCTCGCGATCCTGGCCCGGACCCTGCCGCTCGCCCGGTCGGTGCGGCTGCACCTCCTCGGCACCGGGCTTCCGAGCTTCGCGGTCGTGGATTTCGGGGGCCTGCGCTTCACCCTCGGCCTGTCGGGCTGGACCGCCAACGACTGGTCCCGGGCCGGGCAGTTCGATCTGCTCGCGCCCCGGGCGGAGGTCGACGCCGGCACCGCCGCCCGGGTCTTCGCGGCGCTCCGGCGCCACCACGCCGCCGGGACCGGGCCGCTCGCCGCCGAGACCGGCCTCGACCGGGCGACCGTGGAGGCGGCCCTCGGCGGCTACGTGCAGGCCGGCCGCGCCATGTTCGACCTCGACAAGCGCGTCTACCGCCTGCGGGAGCTGACCCGGGAGCCGCTGGCGCCGGGCGCCCTGCGCTTCGCCTCCGAGCAGGAGGCCAAGGCCGACCGGTTCCTGGCGGCCGGGCTGGTCACCCTCGGGCCCGTCGAGCCGGCAGGCGGCAGGCGGCGCCTGAGCGGGACCGTGCTGGACGACGGCCGGAGCCTGACGCCCGCGGTGGAGCTCGATCCCGACGACCGCATGGTCGGCGGCACCTGCCAGTGCGGCTTCTACACCCACAACCGGCTGACCCGCGGCCCCTGCGAGCACATGCTGGCCGTGCGGCGCTTCTTCCACGCCCAGGTCGAGGGCAGGCCCGCGCGGTGGCAGGCGTGAGGCGGGCCCGATTGATGCGGCCGCGCGCCTGGCCTATCCTGACCGCGACGAGGGGCGTCGGCCGGGGCGGACCTTGCATTTCGGGCGGCGATTCGCCGTCCCTGCACCCTGCCCGGCAAAGCGTCACTGGCCCGCTCTTCACTGGGCCGGCACTGACCACCGGTGCGCGTTCGCGGTTTGGGTTCGCTGAACCCAAACGCGCACCGGTGGTCGTGCCGGCGTCGAGTGGACCGGGCCAGTCCCGAGACTTGACGAAGGCATCCCGGCCGACGTCCCCCGTCACGCCTCCTGCCTGCGCCGGAGGTTGCCGATGAGCCAGCAGCCCGGCAGCCTGACCCGCCAGCAGCTCTACGACCGGATCCGCGAGAGCTCGAAGGACGAGGTCATCCTCGAGGAGATGATCCGGCTCGGCTTCTGGCCGGACGGGGAAGCGCAGCCCAACCCGCCGGACGACCTGATCCGCCGCCGCGGCGAGATCGCCCGCGCCCTCGCCGACCTCCACCGGCGGGAGGCGGCGTGGCGCGACCCCGAGGCCGCCCTCAAGGAGATGCATCGCCGCCGCAAGACGGCGGCGCTGGAGCGGCGGCGCGAGACGAGGCTGCGCAACGCCCGCGACCGCCACGCCCGGGCGCAGGCGTGGCACGCGCGCCGGGAGGCCGAGATCCTCCATCTCGGGGACGGCGTCTCGGCCGGACTCTCGGCCGGGCTCGCGCACGCGGCTCCGGACGCGGGCACGCCCGCGCGCGGGCCCGCCCCCGGGCTCCCGCCCCTGGCGAGCCCGAAGGCGCTGGCCGAGGCCATGGGGATCGGCCTCGGCGAGCTGCGCTTCCTCGCCTACGACCGGGCGCTCAGCACGGTGAGCCATTACCGGCGCTTCACCATCCCCAAGAAGGCGGGCGGGCTGCGCCGCATCTCGGCGCCGATGCCGCGCCTGAAGCGGGCGCAGTACTGGATCCTCGACGCGCTCCTCGCCCACGCCCCCGTGCACCCGGCGGCCCACGGCTTCGTGCCGGGCCGCTCGATCGTCACCAACGCCGCCGCCCATGTCGGGCGGGACGTCGTGGTCAATCTCGACCTCAAGGACTTCTTCCCGAGCCTCGATTACCGGCGGATCAAGGGGAAGTTCCGGGGCCTGGGCTACGCCGAGCCGGTGGCGACCGTGCTGGCGCTGCTCTGCACCGAGCCGGACGTGGACGCGGTCGAGATCGACGGCGCCCGCCTCTACGCCGCCCGGGGGCCCCGCCGGCTGCCGCAGGGCGCGCCGACGAGCCCCGCGCTCACCAACCTCGTCTGCACCCGGCTCGACGCCCGGCTCTCCGGGCTCGCCGGCAGCCTCGGCTTCACCTACACGCGCTACGCCGACGACCTGACCTTCTCGGCCTCGGGCGAGGCCGCCGGGAAGGTCGGCGCGCTGCTCAAGTACGTCCACGCCATCGTCGCCGGGGAGGGCTTCACCGTCCATCCGGACAAGACCCGGGTGATGCGCCGCGGCCGGCACCAGGAGGTGACCGGGCTGACCGTCAACGAGCGGGTCGGCGTGCCCCGCGAGACCCTGCGCCGCTTCCGCGCCCTCCTGCACGGGCTTGAGCGGCACGGACCGGTCGGGCGCCGCTGGGGCGCGGCCGGCGAGGCGGGCGTGCTCCGCGCCGCCGTCGGCTTCGCGCAGTTCGTCCGGATGGTCACGCCGGAGACCGGCGCGCCGCTGCTGGCGCGGGCCCGCGCCCTCGCGGACCGCCACGCGGACCGCCCCTCGGCCCGTCCGGGGGCCCGGCCGCTGCCGGATTTCCGCGCCCGGTCCGCCCGGGGCGAGGTGCCGCTCGCCCGCTGGTGGGCGCCCGCCCCCCGCCCCGCGCCCGAGCCGGACCCGATCCTGGCCGAGGCCGAGGCGGCCGCCGCGCGGGAGGCGGAGGAGGCCGCGGCCAGGGCTGCGGCCCGCGCGGCCGCGCCGGTGCCGGGCCGCAGCGGCGTCCCGGTCTCCGGGCGCCCGCGTCTCGGCGCGCCGGAACCGACCGCCCGCGCGGAGGTCGCCCCGGACACGGGCGCGGAGCCCGACGACGCCCCGATGAAGCCCTGGAAGGTCGTCCTGGGGATCTTCGTCCTGTTCCAGGCCGCCGCCCTGCTGCACCCGGCGCTCGGGCTGCTCGTCCTCGCGGTCGCCCTGCTGCTCGGCCTCCGACGCCTGCTGCGCCGCTGGCGACGGCGCCGATGAGCCCGGCCCGGAGCCTCCCGGCCGGGCACCTCCGGACCAGCCTCGCCGCGCTCTTCGCCCTGGCCCCGGTCCTCTCGCTCGGACCGGGGGCGTCCCGGGCCGACGAGGCGCCCGCCGCACCCGTCTTCAACAAGGCCGAGGCCGCGGAGATCTCGGCGCCGTTGCGGCAGGACCCGGCACTGCTGCGCAGCTTCGGCACCTGCCCGGCCGACACCTTCGCGCGGGAGCGCCCGTTCTGGCGGTGGGCGTTCGCGCCCCGCCGGCCCACCGAGCGCCGCTGCGCGCGCGAGCCCGCTTCCTGCTACGCGCTCTGCACCTGGTGGTCGAACGCGCCAGCCTGCTTCGACCTCGCCCTCGCCCTGGAGCACCACTCCCTCGACGTCGCCGACATCCTCGACAAGGAGCGGCTCTACGCCCTCGCCTGCGCGGGCGGGTTCCCGGCGGGCTGCACCAACCGGGCGGCCGGGATCCGGAACGGCGGCTACGCGGAGGATCCCTTCCGCGACGCGCCGCGCGCCGACACGGATGCCTGCCTCGCCCGGAGCTTCCGCCTCGATTGCGACCGGCGCGGCGCCTGGGGCTGCGCCATGCTCGGCCAGGCCTATCGCCTCGGCGAGGGCGTCGCCGCCGAGGCGTCCCGGGCCCGGGCGGCGTTCGACATGGTCTGCGCGATCAACCCGGACTTCGCGGCCTGTACCTTCGCCAAGCGGCAGCTGGCTGAGATGGGCGCTCTGTGAGCGCTGGCGACGCCGGACCGGATTCCGACGCCCTGCGGGCCCTCTACGGGCGGGTCGACCCGGTGCCCGAGGGGTCGCCGGCCCCGGGCCACGCGCGCGCCTCCCTGTGCGTGGACGTGGGCGACGGGGACGACGTCGCCGCCGCCGAGCGCTGGATGCTGGCCCATGCCGGCCGGCTCACCCGCGTGCGCAGCACCGGCTGCGGCTGCTGCGTGATCGGCTGGGACATCGAGGGGCCGGCGGCGCTCATCGCCACCCTGCCGGCGGCGCTCGGGGCAACCTCCGACTGGGCCGGCCCGGCCGCGGCCCCGCGGCGCGCGGCGATAGCGCGGGGCCGGCGCCTCTGGGCGCGCTGGTGGGTACGCTGGGTCCGCCGCGGCTGAGACGCGACCGACTTGCGGTCGAGACGGGGAGCCTAGCGCGGTCCCGCGACGGCCTCGGCGCGGTCCAGCACCGGCGGCGCCGGCCTCTGCTCCGGGATCAGCCGGTCCGGCGCCGCCCCGCGCTCGAGGGTGGCGACCGCCAGGGGCGCGCCGCGGCCGCGCAGGGCGTGCGTTCCCAGCGCGCGGGCGCGGACGCCGTCGGGCAGCCGGTCCAGCCGGTCGAGGAGATCCTGCGAGATCAGGATGCCGACGCCCAGCGGGCGGCACAGGGCCTCGATCCGCGCCGTCACGTTCACGGCGTCGCCGAAATACGCGATCTTGTGGCGGTCGACCCCGACCTCGGCCGTGACCACGGGGCCGCCGTGCAGGGCCGCCCGCAGCCGCGGCACCGTGCCGAACCGGGCTTGCCAAACCGCGGCGTCCGCCTCGATCCGGTCGAGCACCTCGAACACGCAGGTCACGCAGCGCGCGTCCTTCAGGCCGCGCTTCATCGGCCACGTGATCATCGCGAGGTCGCCGATGAAGTCGTCCGTGGAACCGGCGTTGCGCCGAACCGGCTCGGCCAAGGTCGCGAACACCGCGCTGAGATAGTCCTGAGCGCGCAGGTCGCCGTGGGTCTCGGCGAAGGCGGTGGAGCCGACGACGTCGAGGAACAGGAAGATCCGCTCCTCCTGCACCGGCTTGTGGTAGCGGCCGATCATGAAGTTCACGAACACCTCGCCGCCGATCAGGTCGCGCATGCGCATGACGAAGACCAGCAGGGCCGACACGGCCAGCGAGTAGGCGAGGAAGCGCGGCGTGATCCGCACCGCCGTGGACAGGCTGTCGCCGGTGAGGTCGAAGGCCCAGACGACCAGCCCGCCGAGGGCGCAGCCGAGCGTGATCAGCACCACGTACAGCAGCTCGGCCGCGAGCATGTAGACCAGCGCCGGCAGGCGGCGCAGCCGCGTCTGCAGCCCCGACAGGGCCAGGCCCGGCACGAAGGCCAGCACCGTCCCGCCCACCGCCAGGGCGTAGACGAGGCCGGCGAGCATCGAGGCCCCGCCGACGAAGAGCAGGTTGTAGAGGAGACCCGCCCCGCCGGAGGCGAGGAGGAGGGTCAGGGCCCAGAGCCAGCGGTACTGTGGGAGCATGGGCTGTCGGCGAGGTCGAGCGTGGCGGCGGGCACGGTTGGACCTACGCGATGGCGGTGGGCGAAGGCGAGAGGGCGGACGCGTGCCGCGACGGGTGGGTCGGGGCCGCAGACTGGCCGGTCAACCGTGACCGATCCGGAACGATTCGCGCCGTCCACAGGACGTCGTCGGCCTGTGTCGCCGCGCGGCCACAGGCGGCGCGCCGCGCGTCCGCTCCGGGGCCTGCCACCCGGCGGATCCCGCGCGACCGCGGGAGGCTGGTGGGCCCGGCAGGACTCGAACCTGCAACCAGACCGTTATGAGCGGCCGGCTCTAACCATTGAGCTACAGGCCCGACAGAGCGGAGACGCCTAGAGAAGCGATACCCGAACCGTCCCGTCTCGTCACCCCGGTTTCCCCCTCATTCCGGTCCATTCCGGTGCGCTGGAACAGGCGCGGGCCATCCCGGCTCCGGCAGCACTCGGGTCGGTAACCGAGTCCCGTCCTCGTGACCGGTCGAGCGTCGCGTGGCGGGCGATGGGACAGCACGGCATCGCCGGTCCGCGGAACGGCTGCCCACCGAGCACGGCGGTGGCGATCCTCCTACGGGCGTTTTCCCTCCTCCAGGTGAGCCCGCCCACAGGAGGATCGGGAGGAGCCGTTCGTGAGAACCGACGGCCGCGGCGACGGCCGCTTCCCGGCGCTCGTCGGCTTCGAGAAGGCGAAAACCGTTACCGGCCTTTCCGAAGCCATCCGAGAGGCGGCGGGGGGAGCCGACCGAGATCTCCAGCCTCGGCGGGTGCTACAACGTCGAAGCCTCGCGGCGTGGGACAAAACCGGTCTGGTCGAGTTGAGAGGTCATGGACGCTCCCGTGCCTGGCGACCTGTGGGCCGTCGTGGAGCCGCTTCTGCCGCCGGAGCCTGAGAAGCTGATGCATGGTCGGCCGCGCGTGGCGAATCGAGCCGGGTCGGCCGGTATCGTCCTGGTCCTGCGCGCGGGACCGCCGTGGAGGCACCTGCCGCGCGCGGGGGTTGGCCGCGGCGGCAAGACGCGCGGGCGGCGACCGGGCGTATGGCAGGCGCCCAGGGTCTGGGCCGCGCTGCACCCGGCGATGCTCGCCTGCGCCCTCGTCTGCCACGCTCAGGCCGAACGGTTTTGTCCCTGTCTCCAGATCTCATGACCAGCGGGTTCGACGTCATCATCGTAGGGGGCGGCGCCGCCGGCATCGGCGCCGCGCGGAGGCTCGCGGACCACGGCGCATCGGCCTTGCTGGTCGAGGCATCCGCGCGTCTCGGGGGCCGCGCGTACACGCAGGATCTCGGGGGCTACCCGCTCGACCTCGGCTGCGAGTGGCTCCACTCGGGCGACCGCAACGCGTGGGTCGGCATCGCCGAGGCATCGGGCTTCCCGGTCGATCGCGGCGACCCGCCATGGGCGAAGGCACACCCGAGCATCGCCGAGGACGAGGACGACCAGGCGGCGGCGCGGAAGGCGTACGGCGAGTGGGAGGAGCGGCTCCGCACGGTTGCGGCGGGCAGCGACCGGGCCAGCGATGCCCTCGCGCCCGGCGGCGCCTGGAACGCCTACGTCCGGGCCATCGCCGGGTTCATGAGCGGCGTGGGGCCCGAGCAGATCTCGGCCACTGATTACCTCGCCTACGACGATGCCTCGACCGGCCGGAACTGGCACCTGCCGCTCGGCTACGGCACGCTCGTCGCCGCCAGTCTGCCGTCCTCGACGACGCTGCGGCTGGGCACCCCCGCCGAGCGGATCGACGTGACGGCGGACGGCGTCGCCGTCGCCACCCGCGCCGGCACCGTCCGCGCCGGGGCGGCCATCCTCACGGTCTCGACCGCAATCCTGGCCGGCGACGCGATCCGCCTTCCCGCCGAGGTCGACCCCTGGCGCGAGGCGGCCGCCGCCCTGCCGCTGGGTCGCAACGAGAAGATCTTTCTGGAGATCGGACGCGACACCGCGTTCGGACCGGGCACCCACGCCTACGGAAACCTGCGTGACCCGAGGTCTGCCGCCTATTCCATCCGACCCAACGGCTGGCCGGTGATCGAGGCGTTCCTCGGGGGCGACGGTGCCCGCCTCGTGGAGGAGGAGGGCCCCTCCGCCGGCTTCGCCCACGTCGCGGCGGAACTGGCCGCCCTGTTCGGCAACGACGTGGCGTCGGCCATCCGGCCGCTGGCGGCGACGTCGTGGAGCCGGATGGCGTCCATCGGCGGCGCGTATAGCTGCGCCGTGCCGGGCCGATCCGAGGCGCGGGCACGGCTGGCCCGGCCCTTCGAGGACCGGCTGTTCTTCGCCGGCGAGGCGACCCACCCCTTCGACTTCACGACCGCCCACGGGGCCCACGACAGCGGGCAGAGGGCCGCCGACGAGGCCCTGGTTGCGCTTCGGGAACGGGCCCGTTCCGGGCGGCGCGTCGCCCCCGCCGCGGGGCCGCGGGCGGCCGGATAGCGAGCTCGGTCGCGGTCGCGCAGCGCCTCGACCAGCACGGCCAGCGCCGGCTCCGGCCCGCGCCGGCTCGGGAAGTGGAGGTGACGGCCGGGGAACGGGCCGCACCAGTCCTCCCGCACCCGGACGAGGGGCCCGGCCTCCCGGTGCGCCCGCTCGCCGTCCTGCAGGTAGGCGATCCCGGACCCGTCCAGGGCGGCCTGGAGGAGCGCAGCGCCTCGGTGTTGAACACCAACGGCCCCTCGACCCGCACCCTCGGTTCGCGCCCGTCCTTCCCGAACTCCCGGGCGTGGAATCTGCCTTGTGTCGGCAGGCGCGGGTTGATGCAGGCGCGGGCGGTGAGGTCCTCCGGGCGCCGCGGCTTGGCTCGCCCGGCGAGACACGAGGGGGCGGCGGCCATGCGCATGTCCGGCCCGATCCGGACCGCGGTCATGTCCTCGGCCACGATGCCGTCCGAGCGCGGATCGGCCGAGAGTGGAACGGTGTTCCGGGTCACCCGCCGCCGGACGGTCCCCTCGGGATGCTCGGCCCCTGGCGGTTCTTCCTCGGGCAGTTCGCGGTGCTCCCCTGCCTGTCACCTGCCTGCGGCCGCTCCTGGAGACGGTCACGCAGGTCGGCGTCACCGCCCTGTGCCTCATCCTGCTCCCCGGGTCGCGCCTCTACGGCCTCCTCATCGCGACACCGGTCGCGACGGCGGTCATCGGCATCGCCACTATGGTCCTCGGCGGGTCGCCGGTCGCCGTGACGGTCCTGGCTTGGCGGCAGGGCAGCCGGCGGCGGCCAGACGGTGGGATGATCCCAGGCCGCGGACTCGAACGGCAGCGCTGGGCGGTGACCGAACGCACCCCTGGCGTCCCGTAGGGAAGGTTCCGCTTCCGACCGAGGCCGGCCGGTGGAGGGGTCGGATCGGGGATGGAGGCGGATGGCGCGGTGAGATCAACTACCGTGTCCGCCAGAGCGCGCCGACCAGCCCGAGATTGGCGAGCGCGAGAGCGAGCAGCAACCACCACAGCGCATCCGGGCCGGCATGGGTGAGCACCACCGCGCCGGCTGGGGGAGCCAGAGCCTGCGCGATCAGGCCCGGCCGGGCCAAGCGGCCGACCACCAGCGGGTAGCGCACGGAGCCGAACAGCGCCAAGGGCACCGTGCCCCGCGCGATCGAGTAGATCCCGTTGCCGCCGCCGTACAGCACCAGCCAGAGCCCCACGCCGGGCAGGCCGAACGCGAGCAGGGCCACGCCGAGGGCGACCAGAGCGAACGCGGCGGTCAGCGTCCACAGCGGATGGTGCCGCCCCTTGAAGGACATCTCCACGATGCGGGCACCGACCTGCGCCGGGCCGATCAGCGCCCCGTAGGTGACCGCCGAAGCGAGCGCTACGCCGCGCGCCTGCAAGAGGGTAATCAGGTGGACCGACACCAGCGCCATGATCGCGCCGCCGAGCACCAGGACCCCGGCGAACAGCAGGAACGCCCGCCGCTCCGGAGTCGTCAGCGGGCCGGCGCCGGCTTGGTGATGTGCCGCCGCTGGCAGCGCCGGGGCCTTCGGGATCAGCCGTAGCACCAGCGGCAGCGTCACCGCGAGGTGCAGGCCGGCGTAGGCGAGGCACGCCCCCCGCCAGCCGGCATGCGCGACCAGGAACGCCGACAGCGGCCAGCACACGGTGCTGGCGAACCCGCCCCACAGCGTCAGGCTCGTGATCGCCGGCCGCGCCGCCGCGCCGTAGAGCCGGCCGAGTGTCGCGAACGCTGGGTCGTACAACCCGCAGCCCATGCCGAGGCCCAGGAGCAGCCAGCCGGCCAGGTAGACCGGCAGCGCCGGCGCGAGCGCCAGCGTGGTCAGCCCGGCCGCAAGCAGCAGGGCTGCCAGCGCCAGCACCGGGCGACCGCCGTGGCGGTGGATCGCGGCGCCGACATGCGGCGAGGCGAACGCGGCGACCAACAGGCCGAGGGACAGGCCACCGACCACCCAGGCGAGCGGCCAGCCGGTGCTGTCCGCGACCGGGCCGGCGAGCACCGCCGGCAGGTAGAACGACGACCCCCAGGTGAGGATCTGCACCACGCCGAGGGCGGAGATCACCGGCCAGCGGCGAGCCTCGGACACGGGCCGCCTACCAGGTGCCGAGCAGCGGTAGCCAGGCCGCCAGCGCCAGCAGCGTGATCAGCAGCACGGGCGGGGTGATGACCAGGCCGACCTTCATGTACTGGCCCCAGGTGATCCTCTGACCCTTGCTGGCGAGGACGTGCAGCCAGAGCAAGGTGGCGAGGCTGCCGATCGGCGTGAATTTCGGGCCGAGGTCGCAGCCGATCACGTTGGCGTAGACCATCAGCTCGCGGGTCAGCGGAGACAGGTCCGGGGCCTGCTGGATCGAGAGCGCTCCGATCAGCACACTCGGCATGTTGTTCATCACCGACGACAGAACGGCCGCCGCAAAGCCGGTGCCGATGGTGGCGACCCACGGGCCGTACCCGGCGAGCCAGACCAGGCCCTTCGCCAGCTCGTCGGTCAGGCCGGCGTTCCGCAGGCCGTAGACCACGAGGTACATGCCGAGGCTGAACAGGACGATCTGCCAGGGGGCGCCGGTGAGCACCTTGCGGATCGGGATGATCCGGCCCCGGCCGGCGAGCAGCAGGAGCAGGGCCGCGCCGGCGCAGGTGACGGCCGAGACCGGCACGCCGAACGGCGCGGTGACGAAGTAGGCGAGCAGGAGCGCGCCGAGCAGCGGGAACGCCGCCCGGAACACCAGCGGGTCGCGGATCGCGCCGGCCGGACGCTCCAGCGCATCCACCGGGTAGGCCGCCGGCACGTCGCGCCGGAAGTAGGCCCGGAGCACCACCAGCGTCGCGGTCAGGGAGACCAGGTTCACCGGCACCATCACGGCCGCGTACCGGCCGAAGGTCACGTCGAAGAAGTTGGCGGAGACGATGTTGACGAGGTTGGAGATCACCAGCGGTAGGGAGGTGCTGTCCGCCACGAACCCGCAGGCGACGATGAACGCCAGGGCCGCCGCCGGCGTGAAGTCGAGCCGGAGCAGGATCGCCAGCACGATCGGGGTGAGCAGCAGCGCGGCGCCGTCGTTGGCGAACACCGCCGCGATGGCCGCGCCGAGGATCACGACCAGCGGAAACAGCCGCCGGCCCCGGCCACCGCCCCAACGGGCGACGTGCAGGGCCGCCCAGTGGAAGAACCCGGCCTCATCGAGCAGCAGCGAGATGATGATCAGCGCCACGAAGGTGAACGTCGCGTCCCAAACGATGTGCCAGACCGCCGGAACATCGCCCGGATGGATCACCCCCGTGGCGAGGGCGACGCCCGCGCCGGCCAAGGCGCTCCACCCGATCCCGAGGCCCCTGGGCTGCCAGATGACGAAGACGAGGGTGGCGAGGAAGATGGCGAGCGCGAGCATCCGGGCGGTTTCTTCTTATGGCTCGGCGTGAGGCTCAGGCGGTGGCGACGCGGCGGCCGTGCTCGTCCACCACCCGCTCGCCGTCCTCTTTGACGAATTCGCCCCGCTGCACCGGCAGGAGATCCAGCACGGCTTCGGAGGGCCGGCAGAGGCGCACGCCCTTGGGCGTCACCACCAGCGGGCGGTTGATGAGGATCGGGTGCGCCTCGATGGCATCGAGCAGCTGCTCCTCGGTCAGCGTCGGATCACCGAGCTTCAGTTCGGCGAACGGCGTGCCCTTCTCCCGGAGCACGTCGCGGACGCTCAGGCCGGCGCGGGCGAGGAGCTGCACCAGCAGCGCCCGCGCGGGCGGGGTTTTGACGTACTCGACCACATGCGGCTCGATGCCGGCGTTGCGGATCATCGCCAGGGTGTTGCGGGACGTGCCGCACGCGGGGTTGTGGTAGATCACGACATCGAACGGCTCAGCCATGGGCGGTTTCTCCGGGGGGGGGCAGCAGGTTGCCAGCGCGGCCATCGCCGGAGCGCAGACTTCCGGGCGGCCCTGGCAGCAGTCTTTCATCAGGAAGGCGATCAGGTCGGACAGCGCCGGGTAGGCGGCGCTGTAGATGATCGAGCGGCCCTCGCGCCGCGAGGCGACCAGCCCGGCGTGGCTCAGCTCCTTGAGGTGATGGGAGACGGTGGCGGCGGAGACGCCGACCGCCTCGGCCAGAGCGCCGGAGGCCAGGCCGCCCGGACCGGCGGTCACGAGCGCCCGCACCAGGCGCAGGCGATGTTCCTGGGCGAGGGCCGCGAACGCGGCGAGGGCTTGCGGCTCGTCCATTTTCGTTACAATCTTCAAATTACCGTTTGAAAGTACAAGAAAGCCGATCCTTGGACAAGCCTGCACAGCCCTTCACCGATGGCCTGCCGAACTTGAGCCAGACGCACTTCGTGGTGCCGACCCGCGCCAGCGCGGTTTCGGCCGCGCCGTTCACCCATGCGCCCCGGTTCCTGATCCTCTATGGCTCCCTGCGCGAGCGCTCGTTCAGTCGGTTCCTCGCCTACGAGGCCGCTCGGCTGCTCGAAGCCATGGGTGGCGAGGTGCGGATCTACGACGCCCGCGGCCTGCCCCTGCCCGACGACACGACCGCCGACCACCCGAAGGTGCAGGAGCTGCGCGCCCTGTCGATCTGGTCCGAGGGACAGGTGTGGGTGTCGCCCGAGCGGCACGGCAACCTGACCGGCGTGATGAAGAGCCAGATCGACTGGCTGCCCCTCTCCGAGGGCAGCGTGCGACCAACCCAGGGGCGCACCCTCGCCGTCATGCAGGTGTCCGGCGGGTCGCAGAGCTTCAACGCCGTGAACAGCCTGCGCCTGCTCGGCCGCTGGATGCGTATGATCACCATCCCGAACCAGTCGTCCGTGCCGATGGCCTACAAGGAGTTCGACGACGCCGGCCGGATGAAGCCGGGGCCGCTCTACGAGCGCGTCGTGGACGTGTGCGAGGAGTTGATGAAGTTCACGCTCCTGACCCGCGAGCGGGCCGACTACCTGGTGGACCGCTACAGCGAGCGGAAGGAGCGCGAGCCGGAGCGGCTGAGCGCGGTGGCCGCCGATATCGGCTTTGTGAAGCGCTGAGACCTTTCCCGAGAAACGACCCGTGGAGCGCGCCGATGCCGACCCTTGACCGCCCGGACCGGATGGCGCCGGCCGCCACGGACATTCCGCTGGGTGCCCTGCTCGCCGCTTGCGACGCGCAGCCGGCCGCGCCCCTGGTGTTCAGCTACGCCGGCCGGACGATCGAGCGCGGCTATCATGTCACCGAGGTGAAGGCCGGGCAGTTCGCCGCCCTCGACTGCGGGGCCAACCCGGAAGCCTGGTCGGAGATCTTCGTCCAGCTCTGGGACGTGGTCGACGGCGACCGCACCCACATGACCGCCGGCAAGGTCGCGGAGATCATCCGCACGGTGTCGGAGCACGTCGGCCTCGACCCGGGCGCCCGGCTCACCTTCGAGGTCAGCGACGGAGTCGCGCCGATGCAGCTCCATCGCGCTGACGCCCCCGTCCGGTCAGGAGATGTGCTGAGCGTGGCCCTGGCGCCGCGCGTGGCGAGCTGCAAGCCTCGTGATCGATGGCTTGAGGCGAAGCGGCGAGACGACGCGCGCTGCTGCTGAGGTGCTGTCCCTTCGACGACCGTCGGCACAAGGGCGCGGCGCACGCGTCCGGTGGCCGGGCTGGGTCGGGCTTGCCAAGCCGGGTTCGGGTTGGATCGGTCGACCTTCGGCCTGCCGCTCCCGTCGAACGGGTCTCTACCCCAGACGATGAAGCCACACAGGCGGGACGCGTCGGATCCGCACCGCTCGGTCCGGATTCGGGCGCGACCGTCTCCCGTGAGCCAAGTCCCGAACGGCTCGGCCGGACTCGGCGGCGGTCACCGAGGCGAACGGGGCCGCTAGACGGGAGCGGTCATCGGATTCCGTTGTAACGTGGGGCGGAAGGGGTGGCTCACGGCGTCGCCGCCGCGTGGCCGGACGCCTCGTCCCGCGGGCCGACGAAGCGGCCGAGCAGTCGGCCGAGGAGTCTGCCCAGGCTGTCCATCAGCAGGAACACGGCCGGGACGAAGACGAGGGAGAGCAGAGTCGAGACGATGAGGCCGGCGATGACCGCCACCGCCATCGGCGCCCGGAACTCGCCGCCGACCCCGAGCGCCATTGCGGACGGGACCATGCCCGCCGCCATCGCGATGGTCGTCATCACGATGGGCCGCGCCCGCTTGCGGCCGGCCTCGACGATGGCGGTGCCCCGGTCGACGCCGCGGCCCATCTCCTCGACCGCAAAGTCGACCAGCATGATCGCGTTCTTCGTGACCAGTCCCATCAGCATCAGGATGCCGATGACGACCGGCATCGAGATCGGCATCTGGAAGAGGAGCAGGCCGAGGATGGCGCCGCCGACGGACAGAGGCAGCGAGAACAGGATGGTCAGCGGCTGCAGGAACGAGCCGAACAGCAGGACGAGCACCGCGTAGACCATCATGATGCCGGCGCCCATCGCCATCAGGAAGCCCGAGAACACCTCGCCCATGATCTCGGCGTCGCCGGTCTGCTTGATGGTCACCCCCGGCGGCAGATTCCTGGCCGTCGGCGTCCGCAGCGCCTCGGCGATGAGCGTCCCGAGGGCCTCCGAGTTCTCCATGTTGGCCTCGACGGCCACGCGCACCGCCCGGTCGTAGCGGTCGATGGCGCCGGGTCCCTGGTCGAGCTCGATGTCGGCCACGACCGCCAGCGGCACGGCGGCCCCGTTCTTGGCCGGCACTTTCAGGTTCTCCAGCCGTGAGACGGCGCCGCGGGCGCTCTCGGGCAGTTGCACCCGGATCGGCACCTGGCGGTCCGCGGCGTTGAACTTCGCGAGGTTCAGGCCGATGTCGCCGATGGTCCCGACCCGGACGGTCTCCGCGATGGCGTCGGTCGAGACGCCGAGATCGGCCGCCACGCCCTCCTTCGGCCGGATGCGGACCTCCGTCCGGTTCAGCGGCGCCGTCGACATCACCGCCACGAGGTGCGGGATGGCGGCCATGTCGCGCTGCAGCCGCGCGGCGACCTCCGTGACGACGTCGGCGTCGGGACCGCTCACCACCAGGGCGAGGTCGCGCTGGCCGCTGTCGCGCAGGGTCCAGGACCGGATGTCGGGCTCCTCGGCGAGCAGGGCCGCGATCTCGGCCTCGACCGTCCACTGGCGCTTGGCGCGCGCGGCCTTCGGCGTGAGGTTGACGGTCAGGGTCGCGAGCCGGGTCTCCTTCTTGCCGCCGACCTGCCGTCCGCCGTCGACGAAGACCGAGGTCACCTCGGGCAGCGCCCGGATGCGCGAGACCACCCGGTCGGACACCGCCACCGTGTCGGCGAGCTTCGCGCCCGGCGCCAGCTCGACCATGAACAGCGTGCGGGCATTGTCCTGCTTCGGGATGAAGCCCGAGGGCAGCAGGCCCGTCGACGCGATGGAGGCGGCGAACAGCGCGAGGCCGGCGAACAGCGTGACGACCCGGTGGCGTACCGACCAGCCGACGAGGCGCGTGTAGGCCCGCATGACCGGTCCCTCGCGCTCGTCGTGGTGGCCGCGGTCGCGCAGGAAGTAGGCGGCGAGCATCGGGGTGATGAGGCGCGCCACGAGCAGCGACATGAACACCGAGACCGCGATGGTGAGGCCGAACTGGATGAAGTAGCGGCCGGCGATGCCCGGCATGAACGAGACCGGGGCGAAAACGGCGATCAGGGTCGCCGTGATGGCGATGACCGCGAGGCCGATCTCGTCGGCGCCCTCGATGGCCGCTCGGTAGGGCGACTTGCCCAGCCGCATGTGCCGGACGACGTTCTCGATCTCGACGATGGCGTCGTCCACGAGGATGCCGGTCACCAGCGTGATCGCGAGCAGGCTGATGCCGTTCAGCGTGAAGCCCAGCGCGTCCATCGCCCAGAAGGTCGGGAAGACCGAGAGGGGCAGCGCCACCGCCGCGATGAGCGTGGCGCGCCAGTCGCGCAGGAACAGCAGCACCACGATGACCGCGAGGAGCGCCCCCTCGATCAGGGTGTGCATGGCGGAATCGTAGGAGCCGATGGTCGACGAGACCGACGAATCGATCAGCTCGAACTGCAGATCGGGATAGCTCGCCTGGAACTCGGCGATCTTCCTCTGCACCCCAGCCGCGACCTCGGCGTCGCTGGCGCCCGCACCGCGCGAGACCGCGAAGGCGACCACCGGCTCGCCGTTGAAGCGCGCGAAGGTGCGCGGCTCCTCGATACCGTCCTCGACGCGTGCGAGGTCGTCGAGCCGGACCTTGCGGCCGCCCGGCAGGACGATGGCGGTGGCCTTGAGGTCGCGCAGGGTGCGCGACGCGGCGAGCGTCCGGATCGACTGCTCGCGCCCGCCGACCTCGCCGCGCCCGCCCGCCATGTCGGCGGAGGTGAGGCGCAGCTGCCGGTTCACGTCCGCGGCGGTGATCCCGAGCGACAGCAGCCGGTCCGGCTGGAGCACGACCCGGACCTCGCGCGCGACGCCGCCGACCCGCTCGACGCCGCCCACGCCCTTCACGCCCTGGAGCGCGCGGGCGATCTTGTCCTCGACCAGCCAGGAGAGGTCGGCGGGCGTCATCGCGGGCGCCTTCACGCCGTAGACGAGGATCGGCAGGCCGGCGATCTCGACGCGGCTGATCACCGGCTCGTCGATGGTGCGGGGCAGGTTGATGCGGATCTTCGAGACCGCGTCCTTCACGTCGTTGACGGCGCGGTCGGTGTTCACCTCCAGCCGGAACTCGACCGTGGTCACCGAGGAGCCCTCGGTGATGGCCGAGGTAATGTGCTTGACGCCCCGCACGCCGGCAATCGAGTCCTCGACCCACTTGGTGACCTGGGTCTGCAACTCGGACGGTGCCGCACCCGACTGGGTGATCGCCACCGAGACGATGGGCACGTCGACGTTGGGCATCTTCGTCACCGCGAGCCCGCGGAAGCTGACGAGGCCGAGCACGACCAGCACCAGGAACAGGACGAGGGGCGCGATGGGATTGCGGATCGCCCAGGCGGAGACGTTCAGGCGCATCGGGCGGCCCTGGCTCTCGTGACGTCGGGATGGGTGTGGGGACGCCGGCTTAAGGCCCGCCGGCTTCGGCGGTGTCCCGCGGCGCGGGCACCGCGGCGACCGCGGGCGCGGGGGGCGGGGCCTCGAGGACCGGCCGGACCCGGTCGCCGTCACGCAGGAACGAGCCGGCCCGGGCCACGACGCGCTCGCCCTCGTTGAGGCCTGCGCGGATCTCGATGGTGTCCTCGTCGGCGATGCCGGTGCGCACGGTGCGGTCCTCGACCCGGTCGCCGGCGACAACGAGCACGCTGCGGCGTCCGCCGCCGTAGAGCACGGAGGCCTGGGGGACGCTCACGCCGCGGCTGCGGCCGAGCTCGACCCCGCCGCGGGCGAAGGTCCCGATGCGCAGGCGCCGGTCGGGATCGAGGCGCACGCGCACCTTGCCGAGGCGGGTGGCCTTGTCGACCTCGGGGTAGACGGCCCGCACGCGGCCCGCGACGCGGCCGCTCTCGCCGAGATCGATCCAGGCCGGGGCGCCCTCGCGCAGCAGGGGCAGCTTGGTCTCGACGATCTCGCCCTCGAGCTCGATCTCGCCGCGGGCGATCAGGCGGAACAGGGGCTCGGACGCGGCCGAGGCGGCGAGGCCGACCCGGGCGGTGCGGCGGCTGACGATGCCGTCCACGGGAGCGCGGATCTCCGTGCGGGCCAGCCGCAGGGACAGCTCGTCGCGCACGGCGCGGGCCTGGGCGAGGTCGGCCCTGGCCATGGCCAGCCCGTTGCGGGCGAAGGCGAGCCGGCCCTCGGCCTGGCGCAGGGCGGAAGTCCGGGTCTCCATCACCACGGCGGTGGTGTTGCCCGTGGATATGAGCGTCTTGGCCCGATCCAGGCTGAGCCGGGCCTCGGTCTCGGCGGCCTCGGCCTGCTCGATGCTGCTCTGGGACTGGGGCACGGCGGCCTCGGCCTTGGCCACCACCGCGTCCTGCTGGGCGATCTGGCGGTCGATGAGGTCGCGGGCGAGGCGCGCGAGCACCTGACCCTTGGTGACGCGCGCGCCCTCCTCGACCAGCACCTCGGTGACCCGGTAGCCGTCGATCTCGGGCGTCACCAGGATCTCGTCGCGGGGCACCAGGGTCCCGGTCACCGTCACGGTCTCCACGGTCTCGCGCCGCGTCGCCTCGACGACGCTGACCGCGGGCGCGGGCAACGGCTTGAGCGCGGCGGCGGCCTCGTCGCGGGCGGAGGCGGCCGACAGGCCGAGCGCCAGCAGCGCGGGGGCGACGAGGAAGGCGGCGCGGGTCATCGGCCGGTCTCCGGAACGGCGGTGGTGACCCGCGGCAGCGCGCCGTTCAGGCCCGCCTCGATCAGGGCCTGGAGGTGGGCGACGGCGGGGGCCGGGTCGTAGCCCGGCAGGATGGCGCGGCCGACGACGATGCCCTTCATCAGCGGGTTGATCGCCTCGAACATCGACGCGGGGTCGCAATCCGGCGAGGCGGCGAGCGCCGCGAACATCCCGCACAGCCACGCGCGGGCCTCGGCCTCGCTGCGGTCGACCAGCGCGGCGATGGCGGGGTTCCGCGTGGTTTCCGCCCAGAGGTCGAGGCGCAGCACCGCGGCCTCGCGGGTGATGCCGGTGAAGAACCGTTCGAGGATGCCGTTCAGGGACGCGCGGCGGTCGCCGTCCCGCTCCATCTCGGCGACCAGGGCGGCGCCGCGGGCGCGGTCGCGCTCCGCCATCGCCAGGACGATGTCCTCCTTCGAGGCGAAGTAGCGGTAGAAGTTGCCCTGGCTCATCGCGGCCTCGCGGGCGAGGTCCGACATCGTGGTGCGGTGGAAGCCGTTCCGGACGAAGCAGGCCTCGGCCGCGTCGAGGATCTGTTCGCGCCGCGCCGCCTGGACGTCGCGGACCTCGACGACGGCGCCGGTCACCGCGCCCACGACGCCAGCTCCGCCGCATGGGGCACGACCCGGCCGGCGTCCTGGATCGGGCGGATCTCGGCGCAGGCGCGCGAGACCACGTCGAGACCGGCGCAGGTCCGGGCCTGCCAGCCCCCGGCGCCGTTGCCGGTCCAGGAGATCAGTGCGGCCCAGCCCAGAAGCGCCACGAGGACGGCGAGCAGGTTGGCCGGGCGCGACGCCGCAAACGCGACGGAGCGCAGGCAGGCCCATGCCTCGGGGGCCGGTCCGTGGACGGGCCGCGCCTCTGAAAAACCGTGCATCATTCGCGTCTCCCGCGCCACGCCGGGAGCATTAGTGAACGTTCATTCTCATGTCAATGAACGTTCATTCACTGGTGCCGGGGCCCGCAGCCGCGGCGTGCCGGGGGCCTGCTCTCCAGTCCGTCGCCGGGGGCGGTGTTCGTCCCCCGACGGATCGAGCAGCCGGGATGCGCGCCGGGGCTGTCGGGCGACGCCGGCGCTGAGCGCGCTGAGGGACCGCGACCTCCGCGGGCCGTCCAGACCGGACGGACTCCCGATGCACGCGGTCGGGCCCGACGTTCCATCGCGCGTTGGCCATCGCGCGTGGGCGCGGTCACAGGGCGTCGTAGTACCCGATGGCCTCTTCGAGCTCTCGCTCCTCGTACCCGAAGTGCGAGATCACCACGCGTTCGAAGACCCCGTAGACCTCCCTGAGGTCGAGGACCTGTTCCCGCGTGGGGGCCGATGCGACGGACCGCACGATGGCGCGGATGCGTTCGAGGAGGGCGTGCACGGTGCGGTGCTCCGCACCGAGGCGGTCGAGGACCCGGCGCAGGCCGTCGGATCGCCGCAGCCTGGGGTACATGTCGCCCTCCTCGATGTCGTGGTGCATCTGGAGGAGGTGGCACTGGCGCCCGCAGAGGGTGCCGAAGGCACGGTAGTTCTCGGTCAGCGTCATCGACGCCACGCCGTCCGTCACCGCCTCGACGGTGCCGGTGCCCGCCAGGAAGCGGTCCAGCGCGCCGCGAACGGCGGCGAGCTCCGCGAGGTGGTGGCGATGATATAGGGCCAGGCGCCGCCCCCGCGCCCGCTGGGCCCGGGTCACGCCGGGGATGGGCGGCGCCTTCGGGCGCGTGGCATCGTCCAGGAAGGGAATGCCATCGAGGGCGCGGCCAAGCCTTGCCTCGACAGGCGGCGCGGCGGCTTCTGGCGTGTCGGGGGCCATCGGATGTGCCGTTCTCCGTCAGGCCGGCGGGAGGCGCTTCTTGAGGTCCATGTTCTCCCGGTAGAGCGCCCCGAGGTTCTTGAACACGCCGTTCAGGTAGGACTGGTAGGTGGGCAAGGCGGCCGGCTCGACACCCGCACGTGCCGCGAAGTGCGCGACGATGGCGTCGGACTCCGTCGTGAAGCTGCCGGGCGTGAATTCGGCCGCCGGGAAGGTGACCTTCTCGACCACCGGGCCGAGCAGGCCGCGGATCTCGGTTTCCTCCTCGGTGCCGGGCGCGAACTCGCGCAGGACGACGCCGTCGAGTTGTCCAGCCTCGAGGAGGAACAGGCGCACCTTCATGCAGAAGGGGCAGCCCGCCTTGAGGAAGAGGACGGGCGCGAACGGTGTCTCGGTCATCGTAGGACTTCCTGTGCGATGGGGTCGGGTGTCGTGGGCAGCCGGCGCGCGACGGCCCGGCCCTGCGGCCTACCGCGGGCGTGGGACGAGACGGGCTGACGGGTCGCGGCGCAGCGACGCGAGCACGACGTCGAGGCTGAGCAGCAGGAAGGCGGGAGCCGCCGGGGTCGGGAGCACCAGGAGGTGCGCGAGGAGCGCGCCCACCATGGTCGCGGCGAGCCAGACGGCGCCGAGGAAGGCGTAGCCGGGTGTCAGGAGCGCGAGGGCGCCGACGACCTCGACGAGGCCCGTCGCGATGCGGAACCACTGCCCGAGGCCGATCTGGTCGAAGGTCTGGACCATCATCGGCACGCCGGCCAGCTTGGCGCCGCCGGCCGCCAGATAGGCGGCGGACAGAGCCACCGACAGGACCCACGCGGCGATGTTGCGACCGCGCGAAGGTCGGGCGGCGCGGGCGAGACTCTGCGACATGCCGGGACCCTGGATGTGACCGGAGCGCCCGGAGCCGCGCGTGGGTTCCTTAGCAGGCCTCGGTTTCGTTTAGTGACCGCGTTATGATACGAGCCCCGTCTCCTCCTGCAAGACGGCACAGGAAGGGTACCGAGGTTACATGGATGTGACTGTCCATCGCCCCGAGCATTCGGCGGGATGCATGCGGGTCTCGAAGATCCTTTCCCGCATCGGCGACAAGTGGACCGTCCTCGTCATCATGCTCCTGCGCGACCGGTCGCGTCGGTTCAGCGAGTTGAAGCGCGGTGTCGAGGGGATTTCCCAGCGGATGCTGACCCTCACTCTGCGGAATCTGGAGCGGGATGGGCTCGTGACGCGAACGGTGACGCCCTCCATCCCGCCGCGGGTCGATTATGAACTGACGGAACTCGGGCACTCCCTGGCGGGGCCGATCCAGGCCCTCGGGGCGTGGGCGTTCGACAACATGGCGCAGATCGATGCGGCTCAGACTGCCTACGACGCGAAGGAGAAGGCTGTCTGAGACGGAACGGTCGCCGTCTGCCTCGACGCGCGTACCGCGCGGAAGCGGACCGGCGGAGACCGGCCCGCGACGCCTGTTCGGTCCGCCGAGTTCGTGGTTGCCCGTCTTCGACAGGGGTACGGCCCGCGGACGCCGCCTCGCGCGTCGGATCGATGACGGGGCTCCGGAACGTCAATCAGCCCCGGTGGTGCGAAGCCTCGACCGCGAAGGCCGGCGCGGCCTGGCGACGGCGCGGGCAGGTCCGGCGATCTCGGCCAGCACGAGATCCTCCGGGCGGTAGGCGAGACAGAGCCCGGCCAGCGCCGCGCTCCGGTTGAGGTCGATGCGGTTGAACGCCCGCGGTCCGTCCACATCCCAGCCGCTCCACCGTCCCGGCGTGGACGGGGTCCGGTCCCGGCAAGATCACGACGCGATCTCATCCACGTTCGGGGCGCCGGGCCGGAGGCTCGGGCGCGTGACTGTGGAGGCGATGTCGACGGGCGAGCCGCGACATGTGGCGGTCCCCGGCATCGCCCCGCGTGAGCCGTTCGTGGGCAACCGCGGGGTCCGCGCCCTCGCGGTCGCCACCGACCCGCACGGGAAGGTCCAGTACGGGAAGGTCCAGTACGGGCAGGACAGCCGCCCCGGTGACCATGCCGTCGCCGTGCTGCCGGACGGGGTTCCCGACACGTACTTGGCCGCGTCGCGCGAGGATGGGGGACCTGCCTGTGCGCCGGCCCTGACGGTCGCGACCTCGCCTCTTCCGTGGATGCGCACGGCGCGGCGTTCGGTGCGGCGTTCGGCGTCGAGATCCTCCTGCCGGAGGGCGGCGTGGTCCGGCTCCGCTACCGGGTGGAGAAAGCGCCGACCTGATCCGCATGGACGGCGCAGCCCGCGCTCTGGGGGGGAGACTGGCGGCGCGAAACGGGGTCTGATCGGGACGTCGCCCATGCCGCTTCTCGTGCCCCAGCGAGAAAACGTGCCCTCGCGAGAAAAGCTGCGTCCAGCCCAGGGGATCGATGGTCCGGGCGGACCGTCAGGAGCGGCCGGCTCCGACCATCGAGCTACGGGCCCGGGCGGCGCCGACGGATAGCCGAGCCCGGCCGTCACCCGGATCTCGCCGCGCCGCGGGGGCGCCGGGTCCGGGGCGCGGGATCCTGTGCGACCGGTTCGTCCGCCGGCGCGCCCACGGGGTCGGCCGCCGGCGCGGGCGCCGTGTCCTTGATGCGCCACAGGTAGCGGGCCAGGATCGAGCGGTACGGCGCGAAGGCGGCCGCCACCGCGGCGGTATCGGCCCGCCCGGTGAGGCGGCGGAGGCACCCCACCGCCGCCACGTCGCCCGCGGGCCAGATGTCGGGGTCGTGGAAGTGGAAGATGCCGACCATGTCGGCCGTCCAGGGGCCGACGCCGCGGATGCCGCACAGGATCGCCGCCCGCTCGGGATGCGGCAGGTCGGCGAGGCCGGGCCCGAGCAGGCCCGCCGTCTCGGCCGCCACGATCGCCTGGAGCGCCCGCACCTTGTTGCCCGAGATGCCGCAGGCCCGCAGCAGCGCCGCGTCCCCGGCCTCGAACAGGTCCCGCGGGCGCGCGCCCGCCGCCGCGGCCGCGGCCTCGATCCGGGCCCAGATTGCCGCCGCGGCCCGGACGGAGAGCTGCTGGTTGACCACCTCGACGAACAGGCGGTCGGCGACGCAGGGATGCGCCGGCGGCTCGATCCGGATCGGACCGGCCCGCACCAGGGCGGCCCGCAGCGGCGGATGGGCGCGCGCCGCGTCCAGGAGGTGGTCGTAGATGGCGGGATCCAGCATCGCCGCAGCCTAACCGGCCCGCGGGGTTTCGCGGAAGCGGCCCTGGAGCCGTCCGGAGCGGTCCGGAAATGCGGCGATGCGGCCGCGCGCCTCGCGCCGGCCGGTCTGGACGGGACGCGCCCGCGGCCCAGGTCTCGACACCATGGCGATCTTCTTCACCGCGGACACGCATTTCGGCGACCCGCACATCCTCCGCCACCGGGGGGCGCGGTTCGGCGGCGTCGAGGCCCACGACGAGGCCCTGGTCGCCGGCTGGAACGCCGTGGTCGGCCCGGAGGACGCCGTCTGGCACCTCGGCGACTTCGCCGCCCATGCCAGCCGGGCGCACTGCGCGGCGATCTTCGCGCGGCTGAACGGCACCAAGCGCCTCGTCCGGGGCAACCACGATTCGAACCGCGTCCTGGACCTGCCCTGGGCCGAGCCGCCGGTGGAGAGCGCCCGCCTCTCCGTCGCGGACGCGCGCGGGCGGCCGCACCGCCTGTTCCTGTCGCACTACGCGCACCGGGCCTGGCCGGGCCTGTGGCGGGAGACGCGCCACCTCTACGGGCACAGCCACGGCTGGCTCGCCGACACCACGCGCTCCTGCGATGTCGGCGTGGATGCCTGGGACGACCGCCCGGTCACCCTCGACGCGATCCTGCTGCGCCAGGACGCGGCCGCGGGCGCGCCGGAGGAACTCGCGGCCCACGGCCTGCGCTGATGGGTGGGGACCGGCGCGCTACATCGTCCGCCGGAGCATCGACAGCCCGGCAGGAGGCCGCATCGCCATGACCGACATCCCCGCCCCGCCGCCGGGCTCGACCGAGGCGGCGACCCGGGCCGCCGATCAGGCCGCGACCGAACTCGGCCTCGGGACCGACTGGGCCGCCCTCGGCGCGCCGGACTGGGCCCGGGTCTGCCGCCGGGCCGGCGCGATCCTCGCCGGGCAGGGCCAGGCGCCGGCGCCCGGCTGGGACGGAGCCCTGGCGCGGGCGCTCGGCCGCCCCGCTCCCGCGGCCGACCGGGACGAGCTGGCCCGCGACGCGGCCGACACCGTCCTGGCCGAGAAGGGCGAGGTCTTCGCCCCCGAGGACGATGCCTGAGGCGGACGACGACACGCTGTCGGACTTGCCACCGGATTTGCCACCGGATCTGCCACCGGACGTGACATCGGGCGGGCCGGTGGTTGCCGCGGCGGGGGTGCGGGCCGATGTAGGAGGCATGCCTCATCCCGAACACCGGGCCGAACACCGGCCTGATCACCGCCGTGCCGTCCCCGGACCGACCGAGCGCTACGCCGCCGGCGCGGCACCGTCCGCCCTGCGGGTGGTGCCCGTCGCGGGTGGCCCGATCCTCGACGCGCAGACGCGCGTGCGGCTCGGCCACCAGATGCGGGCGATGTACGATCCGGTGATCGACGAGGCGCTGGATCCCCGGCTGGCGGAGCTGCTGCAGCAGCTCGACGCGGACCGGAGCGGCTCGACCTGAGATCCGGGCGGGGGGCGTCCGGCCCGCGCATCCGCTGCGGCTGCCGGCGAAGAGGCTCCCATCGGTGGATCGGGGGGATGTCACACCGATGGGAGCCCGGCCGAGTCGACGGATCGACCCAACCCGCTCCATATCGCCCAGGCGACGGCCCGGGCGCTTTCACCTAAGTCAATTTGCTGGCGAATACGGCCGTCGAAGTGTCGAATTGGCGTATTCGATCGTGACAATCGTCGCGATCAGGCCGAAGTGCCGGTCACCGACAGCATGACCCCGTCACTGCCGATCTCGTCGCCGCCGTAGCCGAGCATGCGCGCGAGCTGCTCGCGGGCGCGCCAGACCCGGCTCTTCACGGTGCCGATCCGGCAATTCATGACGACGGCGGCTTCCTCGTAGCTCAGGTTCTCGATCGCCACGAGGACCAGCGCCTCGCGCATCACCGGCGCGAGGCGGTCGAGGGCCGCGCGCACGTCCTGCAGGTCGAGGTGGCTCCCCTGCTCGGGAATGCTGGTCAGCCGCTCGGCGTAGTTGCCGTCGGTGTCGGCGACCTCGCGGCCCTGCTTGCGGTGCTGGCTGTAGAAGACGTTGCGGAGGATCGTGAACAGCCACGCCTCCAGGTTGGTCCCGGGGGTGAAGCCGCCGCGGCCGCGCCAGCCGCGCAGCAGGGTGTCCTGCACGAGATCGTCCGCCGCGGCCGGGTCGCGCGTCAGCGAGACCGCGAACCGGTGCAGCGCCGGCACCACCTCCAGCAGGCCCGCGCGGAAGGTCTTGTCCCGCTCGCCCTCGGCCTGCGCGAGGGCGATCTCCAGGCGCGCGAGCAGGTCGGCGAAGGGGTTCGTGGCACCGTCCGCGTCCTGGCCGATCCGGTCGTAGGTGCGGCCGAGCAGGGTGCCGAGATGGGCCCGCACGGCCTCCGGCAGGCCGAAGCGAGTCTCGTCCCCGGCCTCCTCTGCGACATCCGCGATGGGATCGAGGAGCGATGAGCCTTCGGTGTCGGGCATTCGGTCCGGTCGTCGGCGGGCGGGCCGGTCAAGCCCAGAGGACCGGTTGTGGCGTGCCCGGGCCGCCCATGCCGCAACATGGGTTAGCGCTTTGCCCGAACGGAGCTCAGCCGCGGGCGCCGAACCGCCGCGCCGCCGCGAGGCCGGCGAGGAGCGCCGCGCAGGCCCCCGCGGCGGCGAGCCCGGTGCCGAGGGCGGTGCTCAGCGTGCCGGCATCGGGGACGTGCTTGCGGGCACGCCAGCCGCCGTCGGCGCGCGTGCCCTCCGGCGTCGGCGCGCGCAGGGCGCCGTGCGTGCGCGGCCCGGGCTCGGCCCGGTCGAGGGCCCACCGGAACCCGGCGCCCATCAGGTGCTCGGTCGGGTACGGGGCGAGCGCGTAGCCCACCTGCGCGAGGCGGGCCGGCCAGCCGACCGCGACCTCGTCGCGCGGGTGGCGCACGAGGCGGAGATAGGTCTCGGCCACGGCCTCGGGCGCGTAGTACAGGTGCCCGGGATTGAGCCGCCGGCCGCTGACATTGGCGCCGTGATCCAGGCCCGGCGTGTCGACGATGGCGGGGAACACGGCGCAGACGCGGATGTGCCGGTGCCGGGCGAGTTCCTGGCGCAGGCTCGCCGAGAAGCCGCGCAGGCCGAACTTGCTGGCCGTGTAGGCGGCGGCGAAGGGCGTCGGTGCCCAGCCGCCCATCGAGACCGTGTTGATCAGCGTCCCCCGGCCGCGGTCGAGGAAGTGGGGCAGCACCGCGTAGGCCCCGTGCACGGCGCCCAGCAGGTTCACCGCGATCGTCTGCCGGTGCAGGTCCAGGGGGGCGTCCAGCAGGGGGCCGAACACCCCTACCCCGGCGTTGTTGATCCAGACGTCGATGCCGCCGAAGGCCCGGAGCGCCGCCCGGGCCAGGGCGTCCACCGCCTCGGGCTCGGTGACGTCGGTGGGCACCGCGACGGCCTCGGCGCCCGACGCGCGCAGGTCGCGGACGATCCCGTCGAGCACGTCGGCCCGCCGCGCCGCCAGGACCACCCGCGCGCCCCGCGCCGCGAAGGCCCCGGCCGCCGCCCGGCCGATGCCGCTCGAGGCCCCGGTGATGACCACCGTCCCGCCGTCCAGGCGCGCCATGCCGGTTCTCCGCGTCGTTCGCCGTCGAGTTGCAACTGCACGGCGAACCGTTCCCCGCGCCGCGGCGTTCCCCCTCGCAGCTGCGGCCATTCGGACGCGCCGTCCCGGACGCGCCGATCCGGACGCCGCGACGCGCGGCCCCGAAGGCCCCGCCCCTGTCTGCCCGAACCCTGCCGAGGTCGCCGATGCCTGCCCCCGATCCAGCCCCCGCCAGGGCCGCCGCTCCCGAGGGAGGCGCCTCGACGGTCTGGACGCTCGCCCTCGCCACCGCGCTGATCGGCCTCGTCGCCCTCCCCCGCCGGCCGGCCCGGGGCGCGGTCGGTACCGCGGCGGATTCCCCAGTCGATTCCTCGGCCGGTTCCTCAGCCGACCGTGCGCCCGGCCGGTCCGCCGACCGGGACGACGCGCGCCGGACGTCGCCCGCGCACGCGGGACGGGAGGCCCACGCCGTCGCCCGGGCCGAGGCCGATCGCGGGCGGCGGGCCTCGACGCCGACCGAGATCCCCGCCAAGGGCTGGAAGGACATCGCGCTGCGCGCGTATCACGACATCGGCGAGAACCGCCTGTCGCTGATCGCGGCCGGCGTCACCTTCTTCACGCTCCTGGCGATCTTCCCGGCGGTGGCGGCCCTGGTCTCCTGCTACGGCCTCGTGGCCGATGCCTCGACCATCAACGACCAGCTCGCCAGCCTCCAGGGCATCCTGCCCCAGGGCGCCCTGGAGATCGTCGGCGATCAGGTGAAGCGGCTGAACGAGCAGGGCAACACCACCCTCGGGTTCAGCCTGCTCATCAGCATCGCCCTGTCGGTCTGGAGCGCCAATGGCGGCGTGAAGCACGTCTTCGACGCCCTCAACCTCGTCTACAACGAGCGCGAGAAGCGCAACTTCCTCGTGCTCAATCTCGTCTCCCTCGCCTTCACGGCGGGGGCGCTCCTGTTCCTCCTCCTGGCGCTGGCCGCGGTGGTGGTGGTGCCGGTGGTGCTGGAATTCGTCGGGCTCGGCGCGGACGCGTGGTGGCTGGCGCTGCTGCGGTGGCCGGTCCTGCTCGTGGCAGTGCTGCTCGGCCTCGCCTTGCTCTACCGCTACGGGCCGAGCCGGGACGCGCCGCGCTGGCGCTGGGTCACGCCCGGGGGCGCCCTCGCGGCCCTGCTGTGGATCGTCGCGTCGCTGCTGTTCTCCTGGTACGTCGCCCATTTCGGCAGCTACAACAAGACCTACGGCTCGCTGGGCGCGGCGATCGGCTTCATGACCTGGATCTGGCTCTCGACCATGATCGTCCTGACCGGCGCCCAGGTGAACGCCGAGATGGAGCATCAGACCGCCGAGGACACGACCGTCGGCGCGCCGCAGCCGCTCGGCACGCGCCGGGCGCGCATGGCCGACACGGTGGGCGCCGCCGCGGAGTAGCGGGGCGTCCGGCCATCCGCGCGGGCAGGGACTTCTGGGCGCAGGGCCGCAGGGGGAGCGCGGCGCGGGGGAGAACGCCGACTTAACACAGGTTGGCGCACGTTTTTCCGCCGCAGGCACAAGCCGACCAAGAAGATCCGGACTTCAATGTACGGACGACGGTTTGGCCCCCTGCCGATAGAAATATCCGTGCCTCATTATTTCACCGATACCCTTGGCAGCGCCGTCGTGCGGGGCGCTTCGGACGCGCGCGACGTCGCCCGATCCCCCGCGGTCGCCCGCCCCGGTGCCTGCCCCGGCGCCTGCCCCGGCGCCTGCCCGGCCGGGCTCCGCCGTCCGGCCGCCGGCACGCCGGCGCCGCGGTGATCTGACCGGAGGCGGACGTGGAGAACCCGTTCGTACGGAAGATGGAGCGGCATGTCCGGCTCGCGCCGGAGGACCGCGCGGTGCTCGACGGGTTGGGGCGCCTGCATGTCCGCCACGTCGCGGCCCGGCAGGATATCGAGGGGCAGCAGAGCGACCCGTACCACACGCACCTGATCCTCGACGGCTGGGCCTGCCGGTACAAGCAGTTCCCGGACGGGCGGCGCGCGATCGTCGCGCTGCTCCTGCCGGGCGACCTGTGCGACCCGTTCGTGTTCCGCCGGGCGCGGATGAACCACGCCATCGGCGCGCTGACCCCCGTCACCGTCGCGCGGATCGCCCCGGAGCAGATCGGCGACGCGGTCCGCGGCCGGCCCGCGGTCGAGGAATGCCTGTGGCGGGAGTTGCTCGCCGCCACGGCGATCCACCGCGAGTGGATCGCCAGCGTCGGCCGTCGCTCGGCGATCGAGCGGCTGGCGCACCTGTTCTGCGAGCTCCACCTCCGTCTGACGCGCGTCGGCCTCGCGGACGGGACGACGCTGCCGATGCCGGTGACCCAGCCCGACCTCGCGGACGCCCTCGGCCAGACGAGCGTGCACATCAACCGCACCCTGAAGGAGCTGCGCACCGGCGGCCTCATCGCCCTGCGCAGCCGGCGCCTGACGATCCGCGACCTCGACGGGCTGCGGGAGCGCGGGCTGTTCGATCCCGCCTACCTGCAGCTCTCCTGAGCGGCGCGGGCGATACGCCGCGGCATCGGAGGCCGCGCGCGCCTTGCCGCGGGGCGGCCGCGGCCGATCTGAGGCGGACCTGTCATCCGCCACGGGCGCCCGCGCGACACACGATGCACATCCACCTCGACGCGCTCGGCGGCGTCGCCGGCGACATGTTCGCCGCCGCCCTGCTGGACGCCTTCCCCGAGCATCAGGCCGGCGTGTCCGCCAGCGTCCGGGCGGTCGACGCGCGCATCGCCTGCGCGGTCCGGGCCCACAATGACGGGATCCTCAGCGGTGCGCGCTTCGCCGTGTCGGCGCCCGGTGAGGTGTCCGGTGCGGTGTCCGGGCCCGCGCCGCACCGGCACGAACACCCCGCGCCCCACGAACACCCGCATCCTCACCCGCATCCCCACGATCACGGCCACGATCACGGCCAAGAGCACGGCCACGAGCACGGCCACGATCGGGCCCGCGCGCACGACCACGGCCACCGGCCCTGGTCGGAGATCCGCGCCGCGCTGGAGGCGGCGGACCTCGCGCCGGCGGTGCGGGCGCACGCGCTCGGCATTTTCGGGCATCTGGCCGACGCCGAGGCGCGGGTCCACGGCATCGCCGTGGAGGCGGTGGCGTTCCACGAGGTCGGCGCCGCCGACTCGATCGCCGACATCGTGGCCGCCGCCCACCTGATCGCCGCCCTGGGGACGCGCAGCTGGAGCGTCTCGGCCCTGCCGCTGGGCTCGGGCCGGGTGCGGACCCAGCACGGTCCCCTCCCCATCCCGGCCCCCGCCACGACGCTGCTGCTGGCGGGTTTCGCGACCCTCGACGACGGGATCCCCGGCGAGCGCGTCACCCCCACCGGGGCGGCGATCCTGCGCCATCTCTGCGGCGACGATCCCGGGCGGGGCCGCCCCCGGGGCATCCTCGGGCGCACCGGCATCGGCTTCGGCACCAAGGTCCTGCCGGGTCTGAGCAACTGCCTGCGTGCCCTCGTGCTGGAGGAGAACGCCGCCCCCGGCCCGGGCCGGCGGGATCTGGCGGTGATCGCCTTCGAGGTCGACGACCAGTCCGGCGAGGACCTCGCCACGGGCCTCGACCGGCTGCGCGCGGAGCCCGGCATCGTGGACGTCGTGCAGATGCCGGTGATCGGCAAGAAGGGCCGGATGATGGCCCGGATCCAAGTCCTGGTCCGCCCGGAGAGCCTGGAGGCGGCGATCGCGGCCTGCTTCCGGGAGACCACGACCATCGGCCTGCGTTACCACCCCGTGGAGGGCGCGGTGCTCGCGCGCGCTGCCCGCACGGTCGAGCACGACGGTCTTTCCGTCCGCGTGAAGATCGTGGCCCGGCCGGGCGGGCGCACCGCCAAGGCCGAGGCCGACGACGCCCGCGGCCGTGCGGGCCACGCCGCGCGGGCCGCCCTGCGCCGCGAGGCCGAGCGGCGCGCGCTGGAACAGGAGCAGGAGGAGCGGTGACGCGCCAGCATCTCGAATCGGTCCTCGCCGGGCTCGGGCCCGTGGCGGTGGCGGTGAGCGGCGGGGTCGACAGCCTGACGCTCGCCACCCTGGCCCACCGGCTGGCGCCGGGGGCGACGCTCGTGGTCCACGCGGTCTCGCCGGCCGTGCCCGGGGAGGCGACCGCGCGCGTCCGGGCCGAGGCCGCCCGCGAGGGCTGGGATCTGCGGGTGATCGAGGCCGGCGAGTTCGCCGACCCGGCCTACCGGGCGAACCCGGTCAACCGCTGCTTCTTCTGCAAGACCAATCTCTACGGCGCGGTCCGGCAGGTCACGGACCGGCAGATCCTGTCGGGGGCCAATCGCGACGACCTCGGCGAGTACCGCCCCGGCCTCGACGCGGCCCGGGAGCACGGGGTGCGCCATCCCTACGTGGAGGCGGGGTTCGACAAGGCGTCCGTCCGGGCGCTCGCCCGCGACCTCGGCCTCGGCGCGGTGGCGGAATTGCCGGCGGCGCCCTGCCTGTCGAGCCGGGTCGAGACCGGCATCGCGATCGAGCCGGAGACCTTGCGCTTCATCCACGCGGTCGAGCGGCTGGTCGGCGGGGCGCTCGACGCGGAGAGCGGCGCCAAGCGCGCGGTCCGCTGCCGGGTGCGCGCCGAGGGCGTGGTGGTGGAACTCGATCCCGGGAGCTTGGCGGCCCTCGGCACCCGGGATCGTGAGAAGCTCGGGGCGGGCATCCGGGACATCGCGCCGGCGCGTCTCGCCGGCCCGGTCCGGTTCGCGCCCTACCGGGTCGGCAGCGCCTTCCTGGTGCAGCAGGGGGAGGGCCGGGCGTGAGCGTCGCCGAAGAATTCACCCTCGATTTCGCCCGGTCCGAGCGGATCGGCCTGGAGGAGGCGATCTTCTGCGCCGGCAAGAGCCCGGAGCAGATCGACGCGATCCTGGAGGCCGCCCGGGCGCGGGGTGCCTCGCTCCTGCTCACCCGCCTCGACCCGGAGAAGCGCGACCGGCTCGATGCGGCGGCCCGGCTCGACTACTGCCCGGTCTCGCGCACGGCGGTGTTCGGCGAGCCGCCGCGGATCACCGGTCCCGCCCGGGTCGCCGTGGTAGCGGCCGGCACCTCGGACGTGCCCGTCGCCCGCGAGGCCCTGCGGGTGCTGGCCTATGCCGGCCGGGCGGCCTCGCTCTTCGCCGATGTCGGCGTCGCCGGCCTGTGGCGGCTGACCTCGCGGATCGAGGAGATCCGGGCGCATCCGGTGGTGATCGTCGCCGCCGGCATGGACGCGGCGTTGCCCAGCGTCGTCGGCGGCCTCGTGGCGGGCGCGGTGATCGCGGTGCCGACCTCCGTGGGCTACGGCGTCGCGGCGGGCGGGCGCGCCGCCCTCGACGCCGTGCTGGCGAGCTGCGCGCCGGGCATCACGGTGGTCAACATCGACAACGGCTACGGCGCCGCCTGCGCCGCCCTGCGCCTGCTCCACGCGGCAGGACGCCTCGCCGAGGAGACCGAACGATGAGCCGGTCCGACGCATTACCTCCCCTCACCCGGACATTCGCGAACGGAGACAGCCGATGGAACGCCGCAGCTTCCTACAGGGCGCCGTGCTCGGCGCGGGCCTTGCGGGCGCCGGCAGCGCAGGAGCGGCCGTGAACGCCCCCGCGCTCCCTGGCAACCGCCCGCAGGACCCGGCCGACCTGCCCTTCGTCACCGATCCCGGCGAGCGCCGGGGCGAGATGCTCTACCGGTCGTTCGGGAAGACGTCGGAGAAGATCTCGGCGATCGGCATGGGCGGGTTCCATCTCGGCAAGAGCGCCGTGACGGACGATGAGGCGACGCGGCTGATCCATGCCGGGATCGACCGCGGCATCACCTTCATGGACAATTGCTGGGACTACAACGACGGGCGCTCCGAGCTCCGCATGGGCGCGGCGCTGGCCCAGGGCGGCTACCGCGACAAGGTCTTCCTGATGTCCAAGATGGACGGGCGGACCAAGGAGGAGGCGATCAAGCAGATCGACCAGTCGCTCCTGCGCCTGCGCACCGACCGGATCGACCTCGTCCAGCACCACGAGATCCTGCGCTACGACGATCCCGACCGGGTCTTCGCCGAGGGGGGCGCCATGGAGGGCTTCCTGGAGGCGAAGAAGCAGGGCAAGCTGCGCTACATCGGCTTCACCGGCCACAAGGACCCGCGCATCCACCTGCAGATGCTGGAGGTGGCGGCCGAGCGCGGCTTCCACTTCGATTCCGTGCAGATGCCCGTCAACGTGATGGACGCGCATTTCCGCTCGTTCAGCCACCTCGTCCTGCCCTATCTCGTGCAGAACGGCATCGCGCCGCTCGCCATGAAGACCTTCGGCGACGGCGTGATCCTGAAGGCGGACGCGCCGATCAAGCCGCTCGAGTACCTGCACTTCTCGCTGAACCTGCCGGTCTCGGTGGTGATCACCGGCATCCAGAACCAGCGCGACCTCGACCAAGCCTTCGAGGCGGTGAAGACCTTCAAGCCGATGGACAGGGCGGCGGTGGCCGAGCTGCTGTCGCGCTCGAAGCCCTACGCGCTAGAGGGCAAGTACGAGCTGTTCAAGACGAGCGCCACCTTCGACGGCACGGCCAAGAACGCGGCGTGGCTCGGCGAGGATGTCGCGAGCGTGAAGAAGCTCGCGCCGACGATGGAGTAGGGGGCGGACGTCCGGGCCCTCGGGCGACGTCCGACCCTCCACCTCAGGACGAGGGCGCGCCGGAAGTCCGCACCCGGCCTCCCCCTCACGCCACGTCTTCCAGCCGGATCGGCAGGCTGCGGATCCGGCGGCCGGTGGCGTGGTGGACGGCGTTGGCGATGGCCGCGTTCACCCCGATGATGCCGAGCTCGCCCAGGCCCTTCAGCCCCAGCGCGTCCACCCGGTCGTCGGGATCGGGCACCAGCAGCGCCTCGACCTCCGGCGCGTCCGCCGCGGTGGGGACGAGGTACTCGGCCAGATCCGGATTGCGGTAGGCGGCGCCGTCCACCACCGTCTCCTCCAGAAGCGCCGAGCCGAGGCCCCAGATCATCCCGCCCGTGAGCTGGCTCTTCGCGGTCAGCGGGTTGAGGATCCGCCCCGCCGCGAAGGCGCCGGTGAGCCGGGCGACCCGGATCTCCCCGGTCTCGGCGTGGACGTGGACCTCCGCGAACTGCGCCCCGAAGCCCCAGGACACCGCCTTCCCCGCGCCGCCCAGGCTGAGCCCGATATGGCCGCCGCGCAGGCCCTTGAGCGCCGTCTCCCGGTCGCTGCCCTCCGGCACGAAGGCCGCGACGGTCTCGACGCCCTCTGAACCGACGGCCTCCGCGAGCGGGATCCCGGTCCCCTCCGGAGCGACGAGCCGGCCACCCACGAGGCGCAAGGTGCCCGGATCCCGGCCGGCGAGGCGGCCCCCCTGCCCGGTCGCGGCCTGCGCCAGAACCTGTCGGATCTGCCCGCAGCCGAGCGCCAGCGCGCTCATGAGGCTGGTGGTCGTGCTCGACCCGCCCGAGATGCCGGCCGCCGGCAGGTCCGTGTCGCCGAGCCGGACCGTCACCCGCTCCGCCGGCACGCCGAGCCCGTCCGCCGCGCCCAGGGCGAGCAGCGTGGTGATGCCGTTGCCGATCTCGTGGTGCGCGCAGGCGACCTCCGCGGAGCCGTCCGGGCCCAGCCGGACCCGCATGGTCGCGGCGGCGATCTTCACCGGCCGCACCGAGGCGGCGCAGCCGAGCCCCACCCGCCAGGGTCCGTCGCGCATCGAGCCCGGGCGCGGCACCCGGCGCGACCAGCCGAAGGCCCGCGCGCCCGCCGCGAAGCAGGCCATCAGCGGCCGGGTCGAGAACGGCTTTCCCGAGACCGGATCGACCGCCGTGTCGTTGATCCGGCGCAGCGCGATCGGATCCATGCCGAGCGCGACCGCCATCTCGTCGACGGCGCTCTCCAGGGCGAACAGGAACGGCACTTCGGGGGGGCGCCCGCATCGGCCCGGGCGTGTTGCGGTCGACCCGCACGGCCCGCTCCGCGGTGCGGATGTTCGGGCAGGCGTAGAGGCTCGCCGTCACCTCCGCACCCTCCATGACGAAGGGATCGAAGCGCGACGTCACGGTCTCGGCCTCGTGCACCAGGGCGGTGAAGCGGCCCGTCCGGTCGGCGCCGAGGCGGATGGTGTGGCGCGATTCCGGCCGGTAATTGGCGATGGTGAAGCACTGTCGCCGGCTCGGCACCAGGGAGACCGGCCGGCCGAGGCGCTTGGCCGCGAGCGCGACCAGCGCGGTGTGCTGCGACAGGGCGAATTTCGAGCCGAAATGGCCGCCGATCAGGCCCGCCACCACCCGCACCTGCGCGGGATCGAGCCCGAGCTGCGCCGCGAGCCCGTGCTGGACGGCGCCGACGTAGCGGGTCGGCTCGTGCACGGTGAGCCGGTCGCCGTCCCAGGCGGCCCGGGTGGTGAACAGCTCGATCGGGTTGTGGTGCTGGACCGGCGTCGCGTAGCGCGCCTCGACCCGGATGGCCGCGCCGGCCAAGCCGGCCTCGGCGTCGCCCCGGGCGATGTCCTCGTGGTGGGGTTTCAGGTCGGCGAGGCGCACGGTCTCGGCGCCGGGGGCGTCGAAGCCGCCGGCGGCGGGCTCGGCCGCGTAGGCGACCGTGACCGCGCCGGCCGCCGCCTCGGCGGCCTCCAGGGTCTCGGCGACGACCAGCGCCACGATCTGGCCGGCATAGGCGACGGCGTCGGAATCCAGCGGCCGGTGCGAGCTGTTGGCGTAGCCGCCGGCCATCAGGTGCTTCACCGGCGCCACCGCGCCCGCGAAATCCCGGTGGGTGAAGATGCGCAGGACGCCCGGCACCCGCTCGGCCGCCGCGAGGTCGAACCCGGTGATGCGGCCCCGGGCGACCGTGCTGGTCACCAGGGCCGCGTGGGCCGTGCCGGATTCCGGCCCCGTGAGGTCGGAGCTGTAGCGGGCCCGGCCGGTGACCTTGTCGGGGCCCTCGACCCGGACGTGGGACTGGCCGAGACGGCCGTCGGTTTCCCCTGCGCGCGCGTCCATGCCGCCCTCCCCGTTCGCGGCCGCTCGGGCCCATCGCAAAGGAAGGAAGCGCCGCGAGGGCGTTCCGGCTCCCTGGGTGGCGGGGCGACAGGATGCAGCGGCCGGACCGAACCGGCCGTCCTCGCGAGCGGAGCGAAGCGACCGAGGGCAGCGCGCCCTGGATCGGCGGGGCGCCACCTGGACGGCTTCGCGCCGCCCGCGAGGACGGGGCTGCGACGGGCTTCCGCCGCAGCCCGGGATCTCAGTTCAGGACCTTGCCGTCCGGTCCGACCTTGACCTCCTGCTCCTTGTCGGCGCCGGCGACCTTGATCTCGTACTGGACCGTGGAGCCGTCCTTCTCGACCTCGGCCTCGTAGGCCTTGCCGCCGCCGGCCTTCTGCTCGGCGATGGCGAGCGCGTCCTTCAGGGAGGTCTTCGCGTTCTGGAAGTCGGAGGCCTTCAGCCGGGTGAAGTAGCGCTCGATCGGCTGGTTCTCGGTCTTGTAGAGGGCGCCGGTGTCGGCGTTGATGCCGTACTCGACGAGCTTGCCGCTCGGGTACACGACCTTGATCGCGTAGTGGGCCGGATCCTTGCTGTCGGCCTTCTCAAAATCGGCGTCGATGGCGCGGCCGCCCTTCTCGTCGCCCTGCGACTCGGCGGTGGCGAGGGCCTGGGCGAGGCCGACCTTGGCGACCTTGGCGACCTGCCACTCTTTCATGTTGCTGTCCGCCTTCGTGGCGGGCTCGGCCGGCGTCGCGGTGGGCGTCTGGGCCAGGGCGAGGCCGGTGGAGAGGGCCAGGAGGCCGGCTGCGGCGGTGAGACGGGTGATCATGGCGGGGTGTCCCTTCGCGGGTTCGTTCAAGGATGCGTGAAACGTCGGGTCCGGAAACTCGGTTGCCCGCGATCGGGAAAAAATTCGGCTCCCGCCTCCCCGGCGAGACGGAGGGCCGGCGCCCCTGTATGACACGCGGACGTTCCGGCGCGCCGCTCGGCGACGGCGGACATTTCTCCGATGGAGCCGGTCATGACCGCGCACGAGCCCGAGCCGCTGGACGAGTTCACCCGCCTGCACGCCAAGCTGTCCGCCCTGGAGATCGTGCTCGGCGTCCTGATCGGGCGGCTCTCCGAGGAGAACCCGGAGATCCGCGAGGACGTGAAGCGCGACGTGGCGGCGATCCTGTCGGACATGCCGATCGACGGCTCGAGCGAGGAGATGATCGCCGCCGAGGTCCGCCGCGCCGCCGAGGTGCTGACCAGCGTGTCGATCGGCTGAGCCGTCAGCGCGGCGGCATCCGCAGCGCCCCGTCGAGCCGGATGGTCTCGCCGTTCAGCATCGGGTTCTCGCAGATGTGGCGGACGAGGTCGGCGTATTCCGACGGGCGGCCGAGGCGCGGCGGGAACGGCACGCTCTGGCCGAGCGTGTCCTGCACGTCCTGGGGCAGGCCCGCCATCATCGGCGTCTCGAAGATGCCGGGCGCGATGGTGACCACCCGGATGCCGTGCCGGGCGAGTTCCCGGGCGATCGGCAGGGTCATGGACACCACCCCGCCCTTCGAGGCCGCGTAGGCGGCCTGCCCGATCTGGCCGTCGAAGGCCGCGATCGAGGCGGTGTTCACGATCACGCCCCGGGCGCCCGCCCCGTCCGGCGCTTCCCGGGCGATGGCGTCGGCGGCCAGCCGGATCATGTTGAACGTGCCGACGAGGTTGACCGAGACCGCCCGCGCGAAGGTCTCGAGCCGGTGCGGCGCGTCGCGGCCGACCACCTTCTCCCCCGGCGCGATGCCGGCGCAGTTCACGAGCCCGTGGAGGTGCCCGAACGCGTCCAGCGCCGTCCGCACCGCCGCCGCGCCGTCCGCCTCGCGGGTGACGTCCGTCTCGACGAAGCGGGCCCGCGCCCCGAGATCCGCCGCCACCCGGGCGCCGGCCTCCCGGGCGATGTCGGCCACGACCACCCGGGCCCCCGCCGCCGCGAGGCCCCGCGCCGCCGCCTCCCCGAGGCCCGAGCCCGCGCCCGTGACGACGAAGACCCGGTCCCTGATCATCTCGCTGGCCATCGTGGCTCCCCGACGCTCCCGGGCGGCCGACGGCGCCCCGCGATCCCCGAGGTAGCGCGGCGGCGCGGCCGCCGGAAGGCGTCCGGCCCGGCACCCGGGCCGACCGGACCCGCGCGGCGATTGACGTGTGATTTTTTCCCACATATAGATTGCGGCGGCGGCCCAAGATATCGGGCCGTCTCTTCAAGTGTTTCCGGCGCTCCATCGCGCAGTGGCAAGTCGTGTGGCCGCGCGCGATCAGTCGACGCCCGTCGCCCTCCGCTCCCGTCCGTCCGGGAGCGGCCGATTCCCCACGCCTGATCAGGACCGCCATGGGCGCCCACTGGATCGAGACCGCGGCCCGGCACTGGCGGCACGGGCGGATCGTCGGGCGTCGCTTCGCCGAGCGGCGTCCCGGCATCCGCGCGGCGCTTCGGGCGGCCGCGCCCGACAGCGTGCTGCTCGCCGGCAATTCCCACGCGGAGTTCGTCGGCGCGCCGGATCTCGGCGGCCGGCCCTGCATCAACATCGCGGTCGGCGGCAGCACCGCGGCCGATTGCGGCCGTCATCTCGCGGCGCTGCGCGTCCCGGTCCGCTGCGCGGCCGCGGTGCTGATCATCGGCACCAACGATATCCAGCGCTGGCGGCATCCCGAGCGGGCCCGGGTGGCCGACCGGTTCGAGGCCGATGTCGGGGGCATCCTGCGCCGCCTGGAGCCCTGGGCCGCGCGGGTCTTCGTCGCCGCGATCCCGCCGATCGGTGCCGGGGCGGCCGGCCGGGATCCCGCCGCCGTCGCGGTCTTCACGGCTCGCCTGGCCGCGCTCTGCGCCGCGGGGGGGTACGCCTTCATCGACCCGTTCGCGCCGTGGCGATCCGGCGCCGGCGGCCTCGCCGGACCGGGCCTCCACCGGGACGGCGTGCACTTGGCCGATTACGCGCCCCTGGCCGCGGCGCTCGCCCGCGCGGTG